>NZ_FRAY01000007.1 GCF_900142475.1 Fibrobacter sp. UWH4 | reverse complement strand
TCATACCCGTTCCCTTTCCGAACACGGAAGTCAAGCCCCTCATCGCCGATGGTACCTGGCCCACGGGCCCGGGAGAGTAGGTCGCCGCTGGATTCACGCCCCCTACGAGGTAAACCTCGCAGGGGGCTTTTTTTATTTATAGACCGTTCGGCCCTTATGCTGGCAGGTAACTGTGGCCGGGCCTCACTCTCGCCATCACGACCGGTCAGTACCGGTCGCTCATGGCTCACGGCCCCCTAAGCAACAGCTTGAGGGCTCCTTTTTTTTATATACCGCCCCGCTCCGTTACGCTCCCGCGGCTGCCGCGTTAGGGATAGTCACCCGGAGGGCCGAGACTGCAGGCTCGGCGAGCGCAGCGAGGAATCTAACTCAAGAAAAAGGAAGAAGACCCTCGCAATGCGAGGGCCTTCGTGGGGTTGGTTTTTGGAGGTATTCTTAGGAGTACTAAGATTCGTTAGAGAGAGAGGTTTTACTTCACGAAGCTTGCCGGCAGAGTGAACTGCTTCAGGAACGGCCAACCGATTCTGCCGTCGCCCTGTTCATGCTGGCCTCCCTGCTTGGTGCAGAGGACGACCTTCACGCCATCGCGGCAGGTGGAGTATTCCTGGCAACCGTCGGAATTCGTTGTCGGAGCACCGGTGCAACCGTCTGCCTCTGCCCAATACTTGAAGGTGCCTTCGGCGCCGAGGAAGTTCAAACCGTCGTTGTACCCACTGTCTCCACCTTGGTATTTGCAGACCTGGTCTGCCGTGCCGCGGAAGTTGATGACAGAAATCGGGCGTGCCTTCGTGCACTTGGCGCTGTTGGTCTTGTTCAAGTCCATGGCTGCGGGTGCTACTGCGGCGAAGACATCGGACATCATGCAGGCCACATGGTTACTCATACCGCCACCCATCGAGAAGCCGGTAGCGTAGATGCGCTGCGGGTCGATGCAGGCTTTTTCTCTGACATACTTGATCATTTCGCGAGTGAACTCAAGGTCGTCGTCGTTGGAACAGCAAGGACCGACGTTCCAACCCGGACCCATCGTTTTGGTGGTGCCTTGCGGGTAGAGTGAGATGACTCCTTCGGGGTCGGTTTGCGACTTGTAGGTCGTGCCCTTCATCTGTCCTTCGCTGCTGCCACCAATCGGGTGGTAGTCAATAACGAGCGGTACGGGCTTGTCGCCCTTGTAGGCGCTCGGTACATGCATGATGAATGAGCGTTGGCCAGAGCTGCCTTGGACGGTCAATTTTACTGTCTCGTCTTTGCCGGACTGTGCAGTCTTGCCGGAGCAGTCGACTACGATAGGTTCGTCGTTGCCGGCGCTGCTGGAAGATTTCGGCGGTTCAACCTGTTGAGAACTGGAGGATTCTGCCGGCTTGACTTCGGTAGAGCTCGAGCTGGCGGGCCTTACCATTTCGATGGTCACGCCGGTCTCGGTTTCGGCCTGCATCTGGTAGACAAAATTGGCGTAGCCTTCCATGGCGAACTGGAGCATCGGCAGCAGGTCGCCTTCTTTCTTGAGAGCCGTTACGCCCTTGTCGGTCACCATAAAGGTGCTGTTACGGTTGTCTGCGGTGACGCGGATGAACTTCGCGCCTCTTGCAAGCTTGCCCAAGTCCAGGGAGACGATTCCCTGGACGTTTTCGATGTTGTTCTTCTTGAGAACCTTGCCAAGGGAGTTGATCACGGACACGCTGAGGGAACGTGCGTCCGCATTGTAGATGGTGAGCATGTTGCCTTCCATGTGGAGGGCTACATTAGAAGCCTTGGTGCCTGCGATAGCGGTGGTGCCGTCGCCACTGAGGCGGAATGTTCCGTCTTCGGCGCTGGTCGTTTCATAGCCACCGAAGTTAAAGGTACTGATTTTAACTCCGCCGAGCAAACGGCCGGAAATCTTGGACTTTACCACGCCATCAATGCTCCAGGCGAAGGCCTGGCTGCTTAAAAGACCGAGCAAAGCAATGCTGGCGATATTTGCTATTTGGGGGTTACGCATAAATACTCCTTTTTTATGATACCCTTGCACTTTTATCTCATAAATAAATTTACACATTTATTGTGAATTTGCAATATATTTTGCGTAAAGTTTGTTAAACTAAATATAAAACTTACACAATTTCGTGTAAAAAGCGTTTTGTGAGCGCTTTTTATTTGGGGAGCGTGGATTTATTGTCCAAGGAAACTTGTCTTTGACAGGGTAAAAGCCCCCTTTTGTAAGGTACTTTTGCTTATGGTGTTCACGTTTTTAAAGGATGCTGGTTATGAAAAGACTTTCCCTTTCTCTTGCTATTGCAACCATTGCAGGCTTTGCGACCGTTGCTAACGCAGCCATGGCCGATGGCGGTGCAAAATTCTTGGGCAATATTACTACGGGCGGCCAGATTCGTAGCGACTTTGCCCAATACTGGAACCAGATTACTCCCGAAAACGGCTGTAAGTGGGGCTCTATCCATTCCCTTTCTAACGGCAACAGCGGTACAAGCAAGTTCGCTTGGGACAACTTCGACAAGTGCGAAAGCGCCTACAAGTGGGCCAAGGAAAAACCGGGTGAACGCCATTTCAAGTTCCACGCTCTCGTTTGGGGCTCGCAGTACCCGAACTTCCTCTGCAAAAAGAAAAATCCGGGCATTACCGTAGAACTCACCAAAAAGTACATCACCGAATGGTTCGATGCCGTTGCGGCCAAGTTCCCTGACCTCGAATACATCGACGTGGTGAACGAGGCAATCTGGGCCGGTGACAACTACCACTCCGGTTACGGCAAGCCTGCTGCAGGTGCCGAAGGCCACAGCACCGACGATACCGAATGCGGCGGCTCCTACATTATCGAAGCCCTCGGCGGTGACCGCGTTGTAAATGGCAAGCACCAGTACGACTTTATCACCACCGCTTTCAAGATGGCCCGCGAACGCTGGCCAAAAGCCGTGCTCATCTATAACGATTACAATACGCTTTCCTGGCAGATCAACGAAGGTATCGAACTCATCCAGACCATCGTCAAGAATGGTGCTCCGGTGGATGCTTACGGCCAGCAGGCTCACGACTGTAAGGGCATGAGCAAGTCCGATTTCGAAAGCAAGATGACCCGCATCCACAACGAAACGGGCCTCCCGCTCCTGGTTTCGGAATACGATATCGGCGAAGCGGACGATACCAAACAGAAAAACGATTACGCAAACCAGATTCCGTTCATGTGGGAAACTCCGTGGGTTGCAGGCATTACCATTTGGGGCTATATCAACGGCTCTACTTGGGTTGCAAACACCGGCCTCATCGAAAAAGATGGCCGCAAGCGCGCTTCCATGAACTGGCTCGAAGAATATTTTGCGAACAACTTAAGCAAGGGTAAAAACGATGTGACCTTCACGCCCATCGAGCCTGAACCGCAGCTCCCGTTCAAGGGCGAGGCGATTTCGCTCCCGGGTAAGGTCGAAGCCGAAGATTTCGATATTCCGGGTGTGGGCGTCAACGAAGACGGTACGAGCAACCAGTCCTATAGCGATGATTCCGAAAATCACGGCGATAGCGATTACCGCAAGGACACGGGCGTTGACCTTTACAAGAAGGCGACCGGTGTAATCGTGGGCTACAACAGCGAAGGCGACTGGCTCGAATGGACAGTGAACGTGAAGGAAGCGGGTGACTACACGATGTTTGCCGCCGTGGCTGCCGCAGGTTCTACCTCTAGCTTCCAGCTTTCTCTCGATGGCAAGGCTCTTACCGAAAAGATTTCTGTCCCTGCCGCCAAGGAAGGCGAAGAAAATTACGACGACTACAACAAGGTTTCTGCAAACGTGACCTCCCGGCGGGTAAGCATGTCCTGCGTATGGACGTGACCGGCGCCTGGTTCGACGTGGACTACTTCACCTTCGTGAAGGGCAAGGACGCAACCGACCCTGAACCGATTGTCGGTGACGATGACCCGGGTACGATTTCCATTGCGAATGTCAAGTTTGACGCGGGCAAGCTCCAGGATTACTACGTGTTCGACATGCAGGGGAACCGCCTGGGCCTGATTTCGGCCTATGGATTCAATGCCGCTGCCGACCTGCTCAAGTCTTCTAGCGCCATCAGGGCTTCGGGCATTTACTATCTGCGTAGCCGTACCACCGGCCAGATGCAGACCGTGAGAGTTTCCAGGTAATTTTAAACTCAATACACCAAACAACGGGTTCCGGGGCGAATGCGCCGGAACTTGTTTCTTTTTGTTTACGACACCGTGGATATATTGTCCATGACAATCCGCCCTGATGGAGAAAAATCGGCCTTTTTTAGGAATAGATTTATAATGGTTTTTGGGATGAAACCATCAAAACAAAAAAAAGGATGTGTGGTATGAAAAAGCCTCTTTCTTCAACTACAAAGGCTTTGGTGCTTGCTCTCGCGGCGTCAACCTTCTCTTTTGCAGGCCCGGGTCTTGCCGATGGCGCTGCGAAATTCGTCGGTAATATTACTACGAATGGCCAGGTTCGTTCGGATTTTGGTACCTATTGGAACCAGATTACGGCTGAAAACGAATGTAAGTGGGCTTCTATCGAAGGCACCCGTGGGCGTTACAACTTTTCTGGTTGTAGAAATGCCTATAACTGGGCCAAGCAGAACGGAGGCCATTTCAAGTTCCACGCTCTGGTGTGGGGCTCCCAGTACCCGAACTGGCTGGGCAACTTGAGCGTTGACGAAACCAAGAAGGCCATTACCGCTTGGTTCGATGCCGTTCAGAAGGAATTCCCCGATCTCGAAATGATCGACGTGGTGAACGAGGCTATCCGTACCGGCAACAACCAGTACCATTCCGGTTACCCCAACACAAAGATTATCCAGGCTCTCGGTGGCGACAACAACGGCGACTACACCTTCGTGACCACGGCCTTCAAGATGGCCCGCGAACGTTGGCCGAAGGCAATCCTCATCTATAACGACTACAACACCGTCCAGTGGAACAAGGATCAGGGCATTCAGCTTATCCAGACCATCAAGAAAAACGGTGCTCCGGTCGATGGTTACGGCTTGCAGGCTCATGACATGATGAGCCAGGGCGGTGGCGCTGGCGGTACCGGTGGTGGTGGCTCCTGCTTGAGCATCAATACGCTCAAGAGCACCATCGAAGAAATTTGGAACAAGACCCAGATCCCGCTGTTCATTTCTGAATACGATATCGCTAGCACCGACGATAACGTTCAGAAGCAGTGCTATCAGGAACAGATTTCCTACTTCATGGAAAATGAACATGTTGCCGGTATCACCATTTGGGGTTACATCTACGGTAATACCTGGCTGGATTGTAACGGTACGGCAAGAGGCTGTTCCGGTATTATCAAGGACGGCAGGGATCGTGCCGCTATGACATGGCTCAAGGATTACCTCTCCAAGAACAAGGGCGTCAACACGACCGGCCTCGAAACAGGCGTTATTACTCCGGTTGAACCTGAACCGCAGCTCCCGTTCAAGGGCGAAGCCTTCGCTGTTCCGGGCAAGATCCAGGCCGAAGATTTCGACGTTCCGGGCAAGGGCAAGAACGAAGACGGTACGAGCAACGAATCCTATGGTGACGATTCCGAAAACCATGGCGATAGCGACTACCGTAAAGATACGGGCGTAGACCTGTACAAGAAGAGTGGCGACCGCATTGTCGTGGGCTACAACCAGACCGGTGATTGGCTGGAATACACGATCAACGTGAGCGAAGCGGGCGACTATACCTTCTTTGCGGCCGTTGCTTCTGCAAACAATACTTCTAGTTTCCAGATGTCCTTGGATGGTAAGGAACTCACCGACAAGATTTCTGTTCCGCAGGCATCTTCTGGTGAAGAAAACTACGACGATTACAACAAGGTCTCTGCCAATGTGACTCTCCCGGCTGGTAAGCACGTTCTCCGCATGGATGTAACCGGCGACTGGTTCGATATAGACTACTTCACCTTCGTGAAGGGTAAGGATGCAACTGACCCTGAACCGATTGAGAAGGATGAAGAACCGCAGTTTGTTCAGCAGAACATTAAGCTTGACAACAATGCCCGTCAGGACTTCCACGTGTTCGACCAGAACGGTGTCCACATGGGCGTGCTCAGGGCTTACGGTTTCGATGCCGCCAAGGAAATTCTCAAGACTTCCAACGACATCAAGGCGTCCGGTATTTACTACCTGCGCAGCCGTACCACGGGTAAGATGCAGGCTGTCCGCATTGCAAAGTAATAGGTCGGTGTAGGCCTGTAGCAATTCTCTCTTTTACATACTCAATACACCAAACAACGGGTCCCGGGGCGAATGCACCGGGGCTTGTTTTTTTGACGAAAAAAGAGTACTAGCCATTACGAATAAATTTATTTTTACATGCTATAACGCATATTATGGAGTATATTTATAGAGGTTTTGGGATAAAACTCAAAAAGGATGCGGATTATGAAAAAGATAATCTCTACAGCAACGAAGGTTGCTGCAGTCGCATTTGCGATGTCAACCTTCTCTTTTGCAGGCCCAGGACTAGCCGACGGAGCAGCCAAGTTCGTCGGTAACATTACAACTCATACCCAGGTTCGTAGCGACTTTACGCAGTTGTGGAACCAGATTACAGCAGAAAACGAATGTAAGTGGGCCTCTATCGAAGGTTCTCGCGGCAAATTCAATTGGGGTGGTTGTGATGCTGCCTATAACTGGGCAAAGAACAACGGCGGACACTTCAAGTTTCATGCTCTCGTGTGGGGTTCCCAGTACCCGAGCTGGCTGAATGGTCTCAGTGCTGACGAAACCAAGAAGGCCATCACCAATTGGATGGATGCCGTCAAGCAGCATTACCCCGATCTCGAAATGATCGACGTGGTGAACGAAGCTATCAAGACAAGTGATGGCAAGTACCATTCCAATTACGGCCCGCAAGGCAACAACAACATTATTGCCGCCCTCGGCGGTGATAAGGGCAACTACGAATTCGTTGCCGAAGCGTTCAGAATGGCCCGCGAACGTTGGCCGGATGCAATCCTCATTTATAACGACTACAACACGGTGCAGTGGCAGAAGAACGAAGGTATCGACCTTATTCAGAAACTGAAGAAGGCGGGGGCTCCGGTGGATGCCTACGGCCTGCAGGCTCACGACATGATGAGCCAGGGCGGTGGCCAGGGTGGTACCGGTGGTGGCGGCTCCTGCTTGAGCCTCAGCACCCTGAAGAGTACCATCGAAGACATTTGGAACAAGACCCAGATTCCGCTGTTCATCAGTGAATACGATATTTTCACAAACGATGCCAATGTCCAGAAGAAGTGTTACTCCGAACAGATTTCTTACTTCATGGAAAATGAAAATATCGCAGGCATCACCATTTGGGGTTACATCTACGGAGCAACGTGGAATGACGGTACGTCTGGTATTATCAAGGATGGCAAGGACCGTCCGGCCATGACCTGGCTCAAGGAGTACCTCGCTTCGAACAAGGGCGTCAACACCACGGGACTTCCTACGGGCGAATTGACTCCGGTCGAACCTGAACCGCAGACTCCGTTCAAGGGCAAGGCTTTTGACTTGTCAGGGAAGATTGAAGCGGAAGACTTTGATATCCCGGGTAAGGGCAAAGGCAATAATTCGTATTCAGTGTCTGGCGATTGCGACGATACCTGGAATACGGAATATAGAAAGGGCACGTCCGTAAAAATTGGCGAAAAAAATGGCGGGCTTGTTCTCGGTTGCAACCCTACGGGAAACTATTTCCAGTATACGATAAATGCTGCTGCGGGTGGAACATTTAAATTAAAAGCAGCTGTTGCTGCAGATGGCGATGGGGCGTTGGTATTCAAGGTCGGCGACAAGGTTGTATCGGATACGCTGAAATACACGGGCAGTTCCTGGACTTCCTTTGATGAAGTTTCTGGTTCCATTACGCTTGAAAAAGGGGATCAGATCCTCACCATGGAAGTTGCCAAGGGCTATATCGATGTCGACTGGTTCCAGATCGACGCGGGCAAAGTTCCGATTGCCCAGACCGTTAAATACGTCAATAACACCCGTCAGGACTACCACGTGTTCGACCAGAACGGTGTCCACATGGGCGTGCTCACGGCCTATGGTTTTGACGCGGCCAAGGAAATCCTCCAGAACTCTAGCGCGGTGAAGGCTTCGGGTATCTATTACCTGCGCAGCCGCACCACCGGCCAGATGCAGTCTGTAAGAGTGACCAGATAAGCCTAGACCGCTCGACTCAAAAAATTGCAACCACTGAAATGGGTCCCGAGGTGAACGCTTCGGGACTTTTTAAAGTCAAAAATGGGGTGGTTTGTTTATTTTTACTGATATAATTAAAATAATTGATATAATTGATAGAGTGAAAATGCCGAAAACGGCGCGGATTTTTTGAAAAATCGTAGTTTTTTACCCTTGCAAGGCCGCGTTTTTTCTTCTAAATTTAGCGCAGCATTTCACGGGGCAACTCGGCCCCGGAATAACTAATAAAGGATTTACATGAAGACCATTACGGTAAACCCGAAGAACGTCGAACACAAGTGGAAGCTTGTGGACGCCGCCGATAAGCCTATGGGTCGCGTTGCCTCTGAAGTTGCAAAGCTCCTGATGGGCAAGCACAAGGCTATCTTCTCCCCGAACGTCGACACTGGCGATTTCGTGGTTGTGATCAACGCTGAAAAAGTTGCTGTTACCGGCAACAAGGCTCTGCAGAAGCAGTACTTCCACCACACCGGTCACATTGCCGGTGAACGCTGGATCAACTTTGCCGACCTCTTGGCAAAGCACCCGACTGCACCGCTCGAAGCTGCCATCTGGGGCATGCTCCCGCACAGCGCTCTCGGTCACAAGATGATCAAGAAGCTCAAAATCTATGCCGGTGCCGAACATCCGCACGCCGCGCAGAAACCTGAAGTTGTAGAACTTTAAGAACGGAGGATACCTCTATCGCTACCGCAAAAAATAAGAAGATCTACCGTGGCACTGGCCGTCGCAAGAACGCCATCGCCGCTGTGATCCTGAAGCCGGGTTCCGGCAAGCGCACTATCAATGGTCGTGATTTCAAGGATTACTTCCATTCTGAAGTGCAGAACATGATCGCTAACCTTCCGTTCGCCATCCTCGGCAACGCGGAAGAATGGGACGTCGAAGTTACCGCTCGTGGCGGTGGCATCGCTGGCCAGATGGGCGCTGTCCGTCTCGGCATTGCCCGCGCACTGGTTGCTAACGACGCCGAAGTCAAGCCCGCCCTCAAGAAGGAAGGCCTCATGACTCGCGACTCTCGTGCCGTTGAACGTAAGAAGTTCGGCCGCAAGAAGGCTCGTAAGCACTTCCAGTTCAGCAAGCGCTAATCTGCGAAATTGCTATTACGGAAAACCCTGGCGTTTGCCAGGGTTTTTCTTATATGACCGTTCGGCTCTATCGTAAATGCAAGAATGTGATATCGCCTCACTCTCGCCTCCACGATTCGTTGATACGAATCGTTTGAGGCTCACGAAGCCTCCGCTTTTGCGGAGGCCTTTCTTTTTATAAGACCGCTCGCGCCCGTCATGCTAAGTATGTCCCCCGAGCGCTCGCTCTCGCCACCGCCCCAGCTTTGCGTTTGGGGCTTTGTGGCTCATGAACCCTGGCTCTGCCAGGTTTTTTCTTATAGGGGTCGTTTTCGAGGCGCGCTTCAGCTTTTTTTTGCGGATTTTTGCCATACGTACCTATAAGATTAAAGTTTTGCCCCTGTTTATAGGTGCGAAAACGGTCAAATGGAGACTCTCGCAAGTATTGCGTTTACCTTGGTACCTATAAGCCTGTATGGTGTTGGTACGTTTATAGGTATTTTTTTGCCTTTGCGACAGTGTAGTGAATGTTAATTTGTATGCGAAAATGAAAAATGTACCTATAAATCCTTTGCGGAAAGGGGGCTTATAGGTACGCCGTCCAAAAATGTCCTGGAAATGTACAAAAAAACGCTAGTGAAGCTTTAGAAGTTGTCCGGCCGATCGAACATGTGCGTGACGAACTCGGTCACGAGCGTCACGTAGGCGTCGTCGCTGAAGAGCGGCTTTTGCAGCAGGTCGATGGTTTCTTGCGTAAGCGAGCCGGTCTTTGCAAGTTCCGCGCCGCCGGCCTTGTACTTGTCGCGGAGCATTTTCAGGCGGCGCGGGCCTCCGCGGTGGTCGAGCGCGCGCATCTGCGGGCAGGCAATGAGTGTGTAACCCTCGTGTCCGAGGATAATGTCGAACTGCTTGCGGATCGGTTCGTAGACCACGTCGATGTCCATCCAGGCGCAGCTCGAAAGCAGGATGATTTTCTGCCCTTCCTTCTGGAATTGCAGCCCGTGCAGGTTCGAATTCAGCGCGTTCACGCCGTCTTTCAGCTTTTGGCCCATGTAGGGGTGCACCATTCCCACGATGCGGTCCATCAGGACCTTCATCTGTCCCGGCACACCGAACAGGTACAGGGGAAAGCTCCAGATGACAATGTCGGCGTTCGTGAGCTTTTCGCGCACCCAGGGCACGTCGTCATCCTTCATGAAGCAGCTGCCGTCTTCGCGCCCCCAGCAACTGAGGCATCCGCGGCATGGCTTAATGTTCAGGCGGTCGATAAAAAGGTATTCACTCTCGTAGTCGCCGTTTTCTTCGAGCCCCTCCACGAAGGCCTTTGTCGGAATCAGGGTTCCGCTGCGTTCGTTTTTCGGACTTGCGACCATTACGAGAATTTTCTTCTTATCTGCCATGCGTACAAATTTAGAAAAAAATATTTTTTCCATAAATCGTTTTACTAGTGACGGATAAAAAGCGATATATGAATGTCCGGCGCGCAAACAAGGAGGTCCGCCATGTTCACTCTCCCCTCGATGTCCCAGATAATCGCATGGTTCGGCTGGGGTAACGGCATCGGGGCCGTTGCGGCCATCAGCGTTATTCTGACTTTGGTCGTCATCGTGGCACCTGTGATTGCGGGGCTTCTCCTGTATGGGCTGGAACGCGCGCAGATAGAAATTATCGGGGCGGTGAACCGCGACTTCGCCTATTTTTTCGTGAATTTCCTGACGTTTCCCGGAACATTCGTGCACGAGATGTCGCACCTGTGCTTTGCCGTGATTACGGGGGCCGAAGTCGACGAAATCTGCATGTTCGAAAGCGACGGCGAACGCCTGGGGCATATCAGCTACTGTACACGCGGCCCGTGGTTCATGGTGGCGGTGCAGCACGCGCTTTCGGCGGTGGCGCCTACGGTGGTGGGCTTTACGCTCGGCTACCTTCTGCTCCAGTACATCTTTAGCGGCGGCCATTCCGTGCTGGAATATATCGGGCTCTGGTACCTGGTGGTTTCGCTGATTGACCATTCGACCATGAGCGATTCCGACCTGGAACACTATTTTCAGGGTGTGTGGATTTTTATTCTGCCGCTGTTCCTGCTGTTTTTCGGTTTCGGGTATTTTGGTTAAGAGCGAGGGGAGGTCCTGATGAAAAAGTTTCTGACAAAATCGTTTTTAAAGGAATGTGCCCACGTGCTCCTGTGTTTTGTCGTGGGTGCAATTATCGGATCTGTTGGTTCGCTTGCGATCAGGCTGCTGCTTGACCGTGTAGAAATCAACTGGAAACCGGAGCGGAATTATACGCACTGTTCTGCCCCGAACGTAGACAATTACTACTTCCAGAAGCTTGAAACCTTCGTGGACCCGCGCGACAGCAACGAATATACCGTGCTCAAGTTCGCCGATTACAAAGGGTGTAGCATGTCGGAACATGACTCCGGCTTTTTGGCGGGCGACACCGTGACCTTTCACCTGATGCTTGAAAATCTGCGTTACAAAACCAGGTGCAGCAAGTGCCTGGATTCTACTTGCGAACGTGGGCGCTACTACCCGTTATACGAACGCGGCCGAGTTTGCCCTGCTGGCTGGAACATCGCGAGTGCCCATCAGAATGCGGCGCTGTTCATTGCCAGTAACGCCCGAATCCAATACTGGCCGACGTTTTCCCCGATCAAGGTTGTTGATCCGGAGGATCCGAGCGGACTGAAACGTCTGCGCTCCCGCTCGCATGACGACTCCTGGGGCCTGGTCGATACCGTGGACTTGAACCTGTCCGGCTATTATAATAGCGAGAAAGGCGTCTTTGAATATGTGGATACCCTGAGCGTCGTGTGGACGAGCGATGCCTTCGCTTCGGTGATTGTGCCGAATGACACGGCCTCGCGGCATTGGGAACTCTTGAAGTCTATCGTGGAAGAGGAAAGGCTTAAACCCGAGTACCTTTACCCCGTGCGTTGCATCCGTATAGATGACCCGAAACACATCATGGACAATCCCGAATCGGAAATGATCCTGTACTACAACAATATGCGGCAACTGCCGTACCTGTACAGGTGAGGAGGTACTAATTATGGACGCGGAGTGGGCGAGGAATGAGGAAAGAAAAAGATTTTAAAGAATTTAACAAAACTTTGTGAAAAAGCGATATATTCTTAGTAGCAAAAGGAGAATGGTATGATCATAGCAGTTGGAATTTTGAGTGCAGTCCTCGGAATCGTAATCGGCATCCTCGTAATGCGTGTCAAGGGCGCGCAGCGGGATGCAGAATGCAAGCAAAGCAGTGCGGAACTTGAAACGCAAGTGGCGGTATTGCAGAGCCAGCTGAATGCGGAAACTGAAAAGCTCCATGCCGCCCGCGAAACCGCAGAAAATCAGCTCGCGGAGGTAAAGGCCGAAGCAGAAAAGCGCATCGCCGACGAAAAGGACGCTGCCGCCAAGCGCCTTGCTGCCGAAAAAGAAGAGGCGGAAAAGAGAATCGCCGAAGAACGGTCCCGGGCCGAAAAGAGGCTTGCCGACGAAAAAATGGCGGCTGAAAAGCGGCTTGAAACCGAAAGGCAGGAATTGGAACGCGTTCACCAGAATGCCTTCAATGAACAGAAGGAACGCTTCGACGACATCTCGAAGCGCCTTGTGGCCGAGGCGAAAACCGCCACCGAGGAAATGCTCAAGCAGCGTCAAAAGGACATTGCGGAATCTGGCCATGCGACCATGGAACAGTTGGTGAATCCGCTCAAGGAAACCATCGCCAAGATGGAGCAGACCATGAAGGACAGCACCCTCAAGCAGGTGGAAACGAATACCTCGCTCAAGGATGCGCTGAGCCAGGCCATCGATTCGAACGCCAAGACCAAGCAGACCGCCGACGACCTGATCCGAGCCTTCAAGCACGACAGCAAGATTCAGGGAGACTGGGGCGAATGCGTCTTGGAGGAACTCCTGGCCTCGTTAGGGCTCCAGGAGGGGACCCATTTCGAAACGCAGGCGCCGCTCCGCGACCAGAACGGCAATCTGTTGGTGTCTGAAGAAAGCGGCCGCAGCATGCGCCCCGATGTGATCGTCCATCTGGATACGAAAAAGGACGTGATTGTCGATTCCAAGGTTTCGATGGCCGCGTTCTTTGAGTACAACCGTGCCGAAGACCCTGAAGTGCGCAAGGATTGGCTGAAAAAGCATATCCAGAGCCTGGAACAGCACGTAAAGGAACTTTCCGGCAAGAAGTACGAAAACTACGTGAAGGCGCCCAGGGAAACTATCGACTTTGTGATTATGTTCGTACCCCGCGCCGATGCGCTTTGGCGGGCGCTGGCCGAAAAGCCCTCGCTCTGGCGCGAAGCCATGGAAAAGGGCGTGTATATCGCCGACGAACAGACCCTATATGCGGCCCTCCGCATTATCAAGCTGACTTGGCGCCAGGTGCAGCAGGCGCAAAACCAGCAGAAGGTCTTTGAACTTGCAAACGAAATGCTCAAGCGCGTGGGCATGTTCGTAAAGCAGATGGGCGATGTGGGCAAGGCGCTGGACAATGCCCAGAAGGCTTACCAGAACGGAATGTCAAAATTCGCCGAGAAGGGACAGAGTGTGCTTACCACCTGCCGTCAGCTGGAAAGCCTGGGCGCAAAGCAGGACAAGAACAATCCGCTCCCGACCGAAATCGAGGTGATTGAGATGCAGGGCAATCCTGCACAGAATTAAGAGTGAAAATTCATCTCCTGATGCAAAGAGGGCTCCCTGCCTAGCGGGGAACCCTTTTGTATAAATTTTGTATAAAGCGAGTTGAACGCGCTATTCCTCGGCATTGAAAAGTTCCTCTACTAAGTTAATCAATTATGCAATCCTTGACGCTCCAGAACCCCTTCTTGTCACTGCCGATGCGTACAATGAGCCCATTTGTTTTGAGCGTGCTGATGGCTCGTTTAACCGTTTTATCACTGACGCCAATTTTTTCGGCGATTTCTTTGGCGGTGATGTTGTTTTTCTTTATAATGAAATCAAGAACCTGTCGCTCCTTGTCAGATAAATTTATTTCAGGGACATTTACAGGGTCAATGACCGTGTTTATGGTATCATTTACAGGGACATTTGTGGTATCTTTTTTGCTTTTTTCTGTCCCTTTTCGTAGTAGTGTGGCCATGAAGTATCCTGAACCAGTTTGATATTGCACTGGAGTTGTTCCGGCTTCTTTGCAGATGTCTGCAATTTTTTCTTTGGCGACTTTACATGCGGATTTCCTAGAACGATATAAATATGAATCTCTTTCTTGGAGCCCTTTATGAATAAGAACGACAACATCAACGAGCGTTACGAAGCTTACGAGAAAAAGCTGGGCTCCATGAAGTGTGCCCTAGGCAATTTCAATAGGATAACCGAACAGACTTACGCGGTGTTTCGTGATGTTGTTAACGATCACCCTATTTTTACTTGGCATTTTTGTAAACTTTTGTTTTTTTTTGTTAACGTTTTTAGCTCAAAATGGAATGCCGTGCTACCGTAACACGGCAAAATTTGGCTGCAAAAGGGGCGGCCACGGCTACGCCGCCAGGGCCATGCGGCAGTCTTCGACCAGACCGTATTCGCTCAAGTGCTGAAGCAGCTGCTTGCGGTAGTTGTTCGTGGTGGCGCGGGTGCACCCCATGCGTCTGGCGGCTTCGGCGTCGGTGGGGTTCAGGCCGTCGTAGCAGATGTCCATGAGGGTGTCGAAGTAGCGGAGGAGCGTCGGGTTGCCCTTGAGGCTGCGCTTGATGGCATCGATGGCGTCCTTGAGGTAGACGTTGTTTTCCATGTCGTTGGGGGCGGCGCAGTTCTCGATGTAGTCGAGAGGCTCTTCGCGGTCGTCTCTTTTGGAATTTTCTCGCTTGTCGGTCTGGAGCTGCCATTTGACCTTGTTGGCGGCGTGTGCCATGAAGGGCACGCCGAGGGTGCTGTCGAATTCCTGGGCGGTCTTGAGGAACACCTCGAAGGTCTCTCCCATGACGGCGGCGCGGCGGTCAGCGACGCTGTAGCCGTGGTAGCCAAAATCGGAGTCCATGTTGTAGGACTGCTTGGCGGCGATTCCTACGACATTGTCGCCGAACTGCTCCCACATCTGCCCGATGGCGCTTGCGCGGGCCTCATCGGTAGGGGCGGTCTGGACGAGCGCGATGAGGTTGTTGATCTGGGTGGCGGTGGCCGGGGTGTTGTTGTGACGCATGGGCGTACTCCTTTGGGTGTTTGACGGTGTCCGTCGGCTGGCGGACGGCGAGAAAAGACGACAAAAAGCCCCTTGATAAAATTTTTATCAAAAGACGGTTATATAAAGGGAAAAGACGAAAATTATTTGGTCAAGCCGAGGGCGAGACCCTTATAGATATAATAGGAGGAAGCGCCCGTCGGGGCACCGGAAAACCAAACAGAGAAATTATCAATCACTCTCATGCTTACAAATATAGCAACACCCAGATGTCAAAAGATGACACTCGGAATTTGGGGTCAAAAAGTTTTGTAAACTTTTTAAATCTTATGCCGTTGCTTGAACACGATGAGGTGTTCCTTGGCACGCGTCGCGCCGACCATGATCAGGTGGGCATTGCTGTGCGGGAATCCCGGGCCGTTCTTGGAGGGTTCCAGGTCCGTCAGGATCACCACTTGCTTGTCCAGGCCCTTGTAGCGGTACACCGACACGATGTTTATCGCGGTCCCGTTCAGGGAATCGCTGATGTCGCTCCAGTGGAATTCGTCGTCGTCCAGGTTGGCAAGCCCCGAATTTGCGCGGCTGCGCAGCGAGACGACAAGGATGTTCTCGGGGCCGACTCCTTTTTTCTGTAGACGCCTGATTTCTTTGCGCAGCAATTCGACCTGGTCTTCTGGATTTTCATACATCCTGACATCGACGGGGCGGCCTGTCGGGGTATCGTCGTAGCAGGGGATTCTGATGTCGGTCGTGTCGTAGACCCAGTCCAGGATTTTCTTGGTGCAGCGGTACCCGCGTTTCAGCACCATTACCGGCAGGGCGCCTATAGTCTTGTTCCCGAGAACGTTGCGGTTCTTGAAGATGGTCTGGTTGCGGTCGTAGAAAAAGCGGACGATTCCTTTTTCGGGGTCTTTCAATAGCTGCAGCGCTGTATCCAGCCAGCCGTTTTCGAAGTCTTGCCCTTCGTCGATGACGATGGCGTCGAAGAACTGTTTCTTCTTTTTCTCGCGGAGCGCCTTGATGGCGGCAGGGAAACTTGCGACGACGGCCTTATAGTAATCCGTCTTTGCGGCGGGATCTTCCGGTTCGTGGCGGGGCACTCCTTCTATCTTGGCGTTGCGCACGTACTTGCAGGCCAGCTTGTGGAAGCTGGCCGCGACCACCTGGCTGTCGTCAAGGCCTTCTTTCTTGAAATTTTTCTGAAGCTGTTCTGCCAGCAGGTCGTTAAAGCAGAGTACCGCGACGCGTTTGCCTTCGGCGATAAGGCGCCGGGTCTCCCACAGCACCAAGAGCGATTTTCCGGACCCGGCGACCCCTTCGATCTGTATGCGCGGATTCCTGGTGATCGATTCCATGAGCATTTCCTGGAAAGCGGTCGGCTGCAGGCGCGCGTTCGATTCCATTTCCCAGAGTTCCGGCCAGGTCGGCTCGTCGAAGCAGCCCAAGAAACTCGTGAGGCGGTTGTAGTCCTCGTCGCTCAGAACTTCGTTCGGGAAGGGCTTTCCTCCGTGCGATTCTTCCTTGGTCTCGAGAATTTTCTTGACCTTGCGTTCGAGTGTGTTGTAGCTTTTAAGGTCTTGCTTCAGGATGATGCGCTTGGGCTGAATGGCGTTGCTGCCGATTTTGCCCATGTTTTCCATGTCGGCAAAACAGACTGCCCACTGCACGCGCACCTTGTAGTAGGTGAGTCCGCCTTCTTTGGGGAACATCTCGCTGAAGTGGTCGTGGAGCGGGTGGATGGACTGCTCGATTTGCTGGATGGGGGAGCGGTCCATGATGCGGCCCCCCTGTTTCCAGATGAATCCGTTTTCGGTACCCTGGGCTTCTTCGGTGGAAATCTGCCCGTCCTTGCATTCGATCAGGAGCATCCCGTATTTCTTGTGGTACAGAATGCAGTCCACCTCGTGGTCGATGCTTTGGGAATTCTTCCTGTCCTCGAATTTTAGCCGCGGGTTCATCCAGATGTCCCATTCGTCGTTCAGGCAGGCGGCGGTATCGAAAAGGGCTTTTTCGGAGCGGGAATTGGAATTGGCGGAAATTCTTTTGCGGATGGTAGACATTTGGGGGTCCTTTATACGGCTTTTTCGTTCAAATATACATTAGACACTGCTCCCTCTTTTTTCTACATTGGCGCCCCTGGGGCGCATATAGCTCGGCTCGGTCATGTCAATCCGCACAAGTGCGGTTGCCGCGACGCTCGCCTTTAGCTATATTTACGCGCGCTTGGGCAATTTCGCCCAGGTAAAACCAATCACCGGCTTGCGAGAGTCGCTTCGGTGGCACTGTCCTGACCCCTGGGTCCGCCCTGTGCTTCGCGGCTTAATTGCAGTCCGGGTAGTAACAACCGAAAAGGAAATACATTATGGCAAATCTGCCTTCTGTCGAAGATCTGCTTGCTGCAGGCTCCCACTTTGGTCACCAGACTCAGCGCTGGAACCCGAAAATGAAACCCTACATCTTGGCTGAAAAGAACGGCATCTACGTTCTCAACCTCTCCAAGACCCGCGAACTCCTTGAAGAAGCCGCCAAGGCCGCTGCCAAGATTTCTGAATCTGGCAAGACTGTGCTCTTCGTTGGCACCAAGCCGACCGCTCGTCAGTGCGTGCTCGATGCTGCTGCTTCTTGCAACCAGTTCTCCGTGACCAACCGCTGGCTCGGTGGTATGCTCACGAACTTCCAGACCGTCCGCAAGTCCATCAAGAAGATTGACAAGATCGACGCCATGGAAGCCGATGGTACTTTCCAGGCCCTCTCCAAGAAGGAAGTCCTCGACAAGAACCGCGAACGCGAAAAGCTCCTTTCCGTGTTCGGTGGCATCCGTGAAATGGTGAACCTCCCGGGCCTCCTCGTCGTGACCGACCTCGCTCACGAAAAGATCGCCGTGGCTGAAGCTCGCCGCCTCCACATTCCTATCATCGGTATTTGCGACACGAACGTCGACCCGACTCTCGTGGACTATCCGATTCCGGCCAACGATGACGCCGTGAAGTCCCTCACGCTCATCATCGACTACATTGCCGCGAACGTTGCAAAGCGTTCCGCCGACAAGAAGGCCGACAAGGAAGAAGTGAAGAAGTTCGACAACGGCGAGGAAGAAAAGTAATATGCAGATTACCGCTTCCCTCGTTAACGAACTCCGCCAGAAGACTGGCGTGGGCATGATGCAGTGCAAGAAGGCCCTCACCGAAACTGACGGCGACATGGACAAGGCCGTTGAACTCCTCCGCAAGCAGGGTGCTGCTGTTGCCGCCAAGCGTGCCGACAAGGCCGCCAAGGAAGGCCGCATCTACCTCATCGAAACCGCCGACAAGGCCGCTGCTTTCGAACTCTCTTGCGAAACGGAACCGGTTTCCAACAACGACGACTTCGTCGCTCTCGCTAACATGGCCGTGAAGGCTGTCGAAACTCAGGCTATCGCCTCTGTCGACGACCTCAAGAACGCCGTGGTCGATGGCAAGAAGATCAACGATGTGCTCCAGGACGTGCTCGTCAAGATCCAGGAAAACATCGACTTCCGCAAGTTCGCCGAAATCAAGAAGGTCGCTAACTCCGTGTTTGGCGTTTACAGCCACATGAAGGGCAAGATCGGCGTGATTACCGAACTCGCTTTCGAAAGCACCGCTTCTGACGAAGCTGCTCTCAAGCAGGCTGCTAAGGACATCGCTATGCAGGCCGCCGCATTTGCTCCGGTCGCTCTGAACGATGCCGCCGTCCCGGCCGAAACCATCGAAAAGGAAAAGGAAATCGCCAAGGCCCAGATCGAAGCTTCCGGCAAGGCTCCGAAGCCCGAATTCCTGCAGCGCCAGATCGACGGTCGCGTCGCCAAGGTGCTCAAGGAAATCGTTCTCGAAGACCAGGAATTCTTCATGTCCGAAAAGAACCCGAAGAAGCTCAGCGTCAAGGACTACCTCCAGGAAGTCGTCGCCAAGCAGCTCGGTCTTTCCAGCCTGAAGGTCGTGAACTTCATCCGCTTCGAACGCGGTAACTAAGAGGTTTGAGCTAGTGAGGCGTGAGGTCGTGCCTTTGGCACTCTGAGCAAATTGCTAGCAATGTCATCCTGGAGGCTTGAAAAGCCGATAGGATCCAAGCAAAACTAAATTGGTCGCTCCCTCGTGGGGCGGCTCTTTTTCTATATGCGAACAACGAAAAGAGAGAACTCCAAAAGGATTAGTCACTCGTTGTTCGCCCTTCGCTCCGACAATAGGCTAAATGCCTATTGCCTTCGCTCGGCATATTCTATATGCAAACAACGATTTTTACACGAAAACCGCGTTTTTGGGGCATTTTACAGGAATAGCGTGTAAATATGATTGCTTTTTAGTAACGATTATGTTATTTTAAGTAATAAATCACATTTTTGTTTGGTTTATGGCGATGTCTTTGAAAGAGTCTTGCAAATTACCTGAAGTCTTGAAGTGTGAATTGGAAAAGTCTGGGGTCCCGCTCGCAGTTTACCGGCATGTGGACGGCAAGGCTCGGACTGTACTTGTTTCTGACGGGCTTGTCCGTTGGCAGGCACCGGGAAAGACCCGCGAAGACCTGGTGCGCTTTCTCGATGAAGACATGTACCGGGACGTCCACCAGGAAGATGTCGTTTACGTGGCGACCAAGGCCAAGGATTTTTCGAAAATCGAGGACGGGTGTTACGATGTCGTTTACCGTCAAAAGCTTTATGGCCGGAAAGATTATCGCACGGTTCACGCCGTAGGGTACCACCGCTATCTCGAAGATGGTACGAAATGCGCCGTTGTCGTTTACGATGACGTGACCGCTGCACTGGAGTCCAACGGAGGCTCGCGAAGCGATTTCGAGGAGGGCGTCGTTGAGTTCCTGAATACGGACAAGGTGGACCCGTTTGTGATCTTCAACGCGGATACGCATGAAATCTACATGGTGAGCGCCTCGGTGGAACAGGTGTGGAAACCGGTGAGGACGTTTGATTCGGGAATCAAGTTCGAAGAATATTTCTTTACGCCCGAAGAACGCGATCGGATATCTGTTGACGATGTTATCGAAAGGGGAGAGACGATCGTCCGCAATCCGCGTACCGGCAAAGACTTGATTATGAGTGTGTCGCAGATTTCCTGGCGCGGGAGAAATTCCGTGTTCTTGCGAATATGTGAACATGCCGACCGTTATTTCGATCCGCTGACTGGTCTCCCGAATATGGAATATGGCCGCCTGTGCGGCGAAAACTACGTGGAGGACATCCGGAACGCGGGGGGATCTCCGGTTCTCATATTCTTCGACATCGTGGGGATGAAACTCTACAATAGTGCAAACGGATTTAACCAGGGTAACGAGTTCCTGATTGATTTCGCTTCCTGTATCAAGAAGCAGTTCCCCGATAACCTGATTTGCCGTTTCGCCAACGACCATTTTGCCGTCGTTGCGGATTCTAGCGGAATAGAAGACAAGCTGAATATTATCCGCAAGAGTGTCAAGGGAACCGTTTCCAAGATTTCGATGGACCTCTATGTCGGCATCTGCAATATCGAAGAATATGGCGTGTTCCTGGACGCGAGCGAAAAGGCGAAGCTGGCCTGCAACATCCAGAAGAAAAAGGGCGACAACTTTATCCGCTATTACGACAAGGATCTGCACAAAGACCTCATCTTGCAGAACTACGTGGTGAACCATATCGACGAGGCGATTGCGAACGGCTATATCAAGATCTACTACCAGCCCGTGGTGCGTACGATTACGGAAACGTTCTGCGGTATGGAGGCGCTTGCCCGTTGGATTGACCCGCAGAATGGATTCCTGAATCCGGGTGTGTTCATCGGGGCGCTCGAAGAATCGCGCCAGATCCATAAGCTCGACAGCTACATCATCGAACAGGTCTGTAGGGAACTTCGCGAGGAATTGGACCAGGGCCGCCCGATAGTGCCGGTTTCATTCAACCTTTCGCGCCTTGACTTTATCGGTTGCGATATCTTTAATGTGGTCGAATCGGCCCTGATGAAGTACCGGATTGAGCGAGACTACATCCGTGTCGAAATTACGGAAAGCATCATGGCTTCGGATTCCTACATCCAGCATGAAATCGAAAGGTTCCGCCTGGTGGGTTACGAAGTCTGGATGGACGATTTCGGCAGCGGCTACTCGTCGCTCAATACTCTCAAGGATTACAAGTTCGACGAACTCAAGATTGACATGGCGTTCCTTTCGAACTTCAACGAAGTCTCCCGCATCATCATCAGTTCGACTGTCCGCATGGCGAAAAGCCTTGGCCTGAAGACGTTGGCCGAAGGAGTGGAAACCAGGGAGCAGCTGGAATTCCTGAAACAAATCGGTTGTGAAAAAGTCCAGGGTTACTATTACGGAAAACCGCAGCCGCTGAAGGATACCATGAAGCACATGGAAACTTCAGGAATCGTGGCCGAAAACGACAACATGCGTACGGTGTATTCGAAGCTGGGTCGCCTCGACTATCAGGAAGATTCTCCTAGGGCGATTATGTCTTACGAGAACGGAACATTCAAGTTCCTGTTTGCGAATAAGTTGTACGAAGAACAGCTCCTGAGTCTCGGCTTTAAAAAATCTTGACGAGGTCGAGGCTGCGTCGAACGATCCGGAAAATCCGTTGTACTACACGCTTCATGAGGCGGAAAAGGCGGCCTATGTGTCCCCTTGCGAGGTGACTTACGTGACGCACGGAATGTACGTCTTTATGAAGGGGCGCCTGATAGCCGATAATAACGGCTGTCACATTTACGATTTGTGCTTCCGCAACACACATGTAAGCGCCTATGACAGCTCTTCCAGTAGCAAAGATTCTACGCTTCCGGCAAATACGAAGACTGTTCTGCTTGCCGAGGCCAACCCGCAGAACAGGGCGTTCCTTGACAGTATTCTCAGGTTGAATTACAACTTGTTGCTTGCTCCGGATGGTGAGCAGGCCCTCAAGCTTCTGCTAGAATATGGGGATAGGATTTCGCTTGCGTTGGTGAATGCCGTCCTTCCGAAAATGGATGGCTTCAAGATTATCCGGAAATTCCACGAGGTGAGAAGCAATCTTCAGATTCCCTTTGTCGTGATGACGGACAATTTGGATCTTGCAAAGGAAAGTATTCGTCTTGGTGCATACCAGTTTATCCACTTGCCCATTATGGACAAGAGCATGCTCAAGGCAAAAATAGATGGCGCCATCAAGAACGCCGAAATGTTGCAACAGCTAGCTTTGAACTATATGGAATATGTGCCAGGAGGTGTGGTTCTTTTAAATGCCCGCAACGGAAAGATCTTATACGTAAACGGCTGCGTGCTTGACATTTTCGAATGCAAGAGTGTTGAGGAATTGTCTGAATTTGTGGGGGATCGCTTTAAGAATGCAATTCTTCCGGAAGATTACAAGGTTGTTAATCAGGACCTGCTGGAACAGATCTCGAACAAGAACGATGTGACAAAGCAGATAACCTATCGCACCAAAACGGGTAAGGGTAAAATCAAGCGCGTCTATCACGTGGGTAAGTTCTACAAGAAAACTCCGTACGGGGATATTTTCTCTGCGTTCATTTCGGAAGATGACGTAGCGATGAAAAAGTACTTTACCCGTAAAGAGGCTTTCGCGAAATTCATGGCGTCTGGAATCGCGACAAACACGAAGTCTTACGACCCGGGCTATCGAGGATTCCTTTTCTGGAACCTGACCAAGAATTCACCGGTGCTTCGCATGGGCGGAATCTCGTACATCCCCAAGGATCTCGAAGACAAGTACACCTACGAAATCCATTACAAGTACCTGAGTTCCCTGATGCTGCAAAGTGAAACCAATGTCATGAACGCGTTGGATTACACCCGTGAAAAGCTGATTCTCGATTACATGAATAAATGCATTGTCCATTCGCTGGACATAAGCTATGACGTCGCGGGCTACAAGTTTACCATTCGTTCTAGCTTCGACATGATGATGGACCCGGATTCCGGCGACATCATTCTCAAGCTGCAAAACGAGAGCGTCAAGACAACGAAAGGGTGCTAGAACATTCGCGAGTCAACTGTTGAATATTGAAGGGGAAGGAGTCCCCCTAGCTTCAGCCCCGCCCCCACCCCTGATGTCATGCCCGACTTGGTCGGGCATCTCCTTTTAAACCCGCCCCGGCCGGGTCTTCCGCTACCCCTTCTGCGGGCTTTAAACGCCAGCCCGCAACGCCCGGCTCTTTTTTGAATGGATGGTCGACCTTTTTGTGTTTTGTGGCAAATGAAGTTATATTTAGACTATGACAGGATGCAATAAAAACAATGAACTATGTTGCAACGGTTTGCTTGAAACGGACGATGAATTCGAATATAAAATGGAAAACGGCTATGCGGATGCCATGGAGGGTAGAGGAAAATCGCTTGATGAGGTGTTTGATAATTTGGGAAAATTGCCAATTTCGTCGTAAAAAGCGATATTGTAAAGGCAGACTACTTGACTTTTGGTCTTAATTTATGTATTTTATAGAAAACAGGTCCCATTAAGGTGAAAGCGGGCTTCATGCCATGCGTTTCGATAGAAACCTAGCCTTATACGGGATCTATTTTTTTATCCAACGGATTTTTGGGTGTGTAATAATTTTTCGAAGAAGGCTTTACATCCAAAATATCGTGTACTAGGCTAATCTTTTCTTTCAAATAATTATAATATCGAAAATCGCCTTTTTCGTATGCTCGCTGGATTGTTCACAAAACATGGTCTGATGCTTGCAAAAGAGAACGTTCTTTTGACTGTTGAATGAAGATTCTGATAGAGTTGGAGTTTTCTTTGTTCCACTTCGCCTTGAATCGATCTATTGCAGAATTGATGGCGCTTTGCATCGTTTCTTTACGGACGACGTTACCAAGAGAAGAAAAGTAGCAGTCTATTTCGGAATAGAAATGTAGTCTGTTCTCCAAAAGATGCTCGACAGCGTACTTGTATATGGCTGTGTCCTTGAAGTCAAAGTGATTTCTGAAGAATGTTTCTTTTTTACGGAGTACAATGCAGTAGTAAGTGAAGTCCAATGTTTTTAAAAGGTGGAAAACTCTATCTCGGATTTCGGCACAGTCTTTTGCTGCATGGAATGCAACGCGGGTTTTCTCCATGGATGGAATTTCGGAGTAGAAGTCATCGTTGCAAATCTCGTTGTGCAAGGCGGTAATTTCTTTTGTGAGTTGCTGCGGGTTCTTCGTTTCTAGATAGCCGACCATAAATACCTTGCTGGCTAATCCGCTTTCAACAAGATTCACCCCCTTGCGCCCAAGGATTGTTGTGTCTCCCGCTTCGTCAAAGAAGTAATATGCTTTTGTTTGCTCAGTTTTCTTCATACAACGAAAGATAAACAAATGTGCAGTTGCTGTCAATGAGTTGAATTGGAAATACAAATCTCTTGCGAGTTACTGTAAATGAGTGGATATTTGCAACAACTGGACTCCCCGTTCCTCTCATTGAGGTGCCCCAGGGGAGACTTTTTATTTTTGAGTGCGTCCTTCTTTCAATATTCCGTCCACGATATTCATTACCCTACAATATGTAAAATTAGTGATTGTAGGGTAAGATTCTTTAATATACAAGAAGGGGGGAGGTTTCCCCCTGGCTTCAGCCCCGAAGGGGCTTCCGCGTACCCCCACTGCGGGTGCTCAGGCGCCGCACCCGCAACGCCCGGGCTATTAATTCCATTCTTTCTTTCTCAGAGCCTTTAAATAGTTCTGTTTTAAATCGCGCTTGTTGCCGAAGAAAATCATTTCGGATCTTGAGAAAAGATTGTTTTCAAGTTTCAGGTTCAAAAGTTCCATCGTGCAAATAAAGTCTGCGACCTGGAACAATTTATAATCAGTAGGCATCACTTTTCGGAAAATTGGGTTTGGCAGCAGCGCGTTGAATACAGACGACAAAAGCTTGCTTACTTCGACTTGTCCATTGTCGTAGTAAATTTTGACATCGTTGAAAGCAAGAAAATCATCATAATGATTTCTAATGAACGAGGATATTTGCTTTGAAAGTTTGCCTGTCGCTTCTACAGAATCTTTGATGTGCTTTTTTTCGATGGAAAAACATTTGTACTGGATACCTACTGAACGGATAAACGCCATCATTTTGTTGAAAATGCGCCTTCGCTCAGCTATTCCCATGTCTTTATAAATTTCTTCCTTGCGGATAATTGGGCCGGTGTGGATGCAAAGATTCTCAAGTCCAAGATAGGACAGCTAGGTATCAAGGCGAAGAACGTTTTCTTGAATGTCGACCTCTTGGTCATGGAACACCATTGTTATTATGTAATACGGAGAATGTGGGCTATATTCGCCAAAATCCCCCGACTCATCGATGAAAACACTTAGTTCCTTCAAGACTCTCTCCACAAAAAAAGCGAGGAACTTCCTCGCCAAAGATGGACCTGGGTCTTTCGACCAGCCCGGTTATAATATACCAATTTTTATTAGAAAAGTCAACATGTTGAGCTTCTTCCAGCTTGGAATAATCATCTGGCGGGCCTAGACGGGGCGTTTTTTGCTTAATTTTGATGGCTTACTTGTTTGTGGGCTATCCTATTGCCATGAAAAAGAGTTATATTAAATTTGAAAACTTTTATGAGGCTTTTATAAGGTAACTTAATTTTTGACATTTCTTGAGCTTTGCTCCTTGTTCTCTAACTCGAAATCAGCAAATTTCAAAGAACCTGAGAATAGGATGCGAACGCTCACGTCCAGAAATGGGCGTGGGTTGTTTGTGTTTATCAGGTTAAGGTTTTGCTGAACCTCGAGTTAGGTAAACATAGACAAGTCCCACGTCTTTTTTTGTGGTTTCGTCTTTTGATAGGAACATTGCTCTCAATGTAGGACTTTCAACAAAAGAGGTTGGATATGAAAAAATGGTCTAATTTCATCCTTATTATGTTTCTATTCATAGATGTGGGATTTGCTGCGGATACCACAAAAAATATAGACAGCTTAAAAATTGAAATGGAAAATGCGATTATAGCGCAAGAAAAAGGAGAATTCAAACAATTGGTTTGGGATATTGGTAATAGCAGTATTACTGGTCCTGGCAACGTTGCTTATGCATTTTATGAACTATACGAAAGGTGTAAGCCTCAATTGGAGCAGGTCGAGTTATTGCGCTCCCCTTGTTTAACTAGGTTGATCTCAAAAGCAAATCAATTATCTGAGGATGTTTCCATATTTTCCCCGCAATTTCAAAAACGGGTTATTCATGATGTTGAAGAAGCGAAGGAATTGGCCGATAATTACAAAAAACGAAAAAAGGAACAAAGTGAAGCAGATCGTGCAAAAGAGCGAGAATGGAAAAATGTTGGTATTAGAACTTCTGAAATTAAACTTTATGAAAATCTTGGTGTAACTGCTGATTCAGCAAAAAAATGGATTTCATTACGTCAAACAGCGATGATGATAAAAGAATGGCTTAATAACGGCATTTACTCACCCGATACAGCGGAACTTTGGCTGAAAAAAGGTGTTACGTTTGAACATATTGAAAAATGGAGCCGTGTAAGTTTAGAATCCGCCGATGAATGGCTAAAAATTGCAGATTTAAAGGTAGATGTTTCTAATTATATTTCGGCAGGTGCGAAACCGGATGAGTTGAAGGGATGGCTGGATTATCATTATACGTATGGATACGAATCTTTTGAGGGAACTCTAGAATACGATGAAATAAAAAAGTATAATGCGGTACACGTTAAGCCTTCGTTTGTCTTTGCCATGAAAAAACAAGGCCTTTCTGTAGATGATATTGTAAAACAATGGAAGAATGTAAGAAAAAATTGCAAGGAAATTCTTCCGCAAGATGAATTGTATTCTGCAAATCCTTATGCGACTAAAGGGAAATGCTATGAATATGTAGGAAGTTCAATTCAATTACTTTCAAAAAATTCCGGTCTTTATGAAGGAGATGGAGTTTCTTTTGTTTCGATATCGAATGGAATAATCCCCAAAGCCGTTATTGGCGTTGCTAAAAGTAGCGGGGCATATACCTATAGGTCTACGATGGGAGCAAAACAAACTGTAGCAAAACTTTCTCTAGTGCAATTTGCTCCTTTTCAAGATTGATAATTTCTAAAAAATTCTATGGGAGACTCGAAATATGAACTCTAAACCATTCCCGATAATGATGGCAGTTATATCTATTGCCCTGCTAGCTCTTGCGATTTATACAAGAATGGCTTTGGACTGGCCCATTACTTTATGGCTTTTATTAGGAGCTTTGGTTGGCACTTGGTACACTAGTGCGAAAAGTTGGGTTGCTGATATGAAGCAGAACAAAATGGATTTAAGTGATGGTAAAAGATTTTTCACCATTATGACAATCATTCCTATAATCTGTTTTGTGATTTACTTAATTATTCATTTGGGCTTTGCTGAATCATATAACGAGCGTAAAGCAAAAGAACATGCAATACAACAATATGCAATTGAATATGCAAAAAGCGTAATAGAAGCTGATAATTATGGTCTTGCGCTCCAAAATGATTTGAAAAATGCACAAATAGCGTATAAAGGTGATTCTTCGCTAGCTCAAATGCTTGCGGATATGTCTGAAGCTGTATTGAGAATGCATTCGGAAAAAGCCGAAAAGATGAAAAGTCTTTTTTCTCTTTACGATAATCTGGGGCTTGATTTCATTCAAGATTCTATAACTCAAACAAGTAAACTTTACGCAGAAAAATGGACTGCGATGTATAATATTATTCTCAATACGAATGTGTGGGCAAAAGTGCGATCAGAGGCGTTTTTGGATTCTATAAATCGATTTGCGAATAAATATGATGAATGCCAAAAGAAAGCGAAGGCTTCCTTAAATGGGGTGCTGAATATGGTGAAAATAGATGGGGATAGTTTGTATAGGTCTTTGGGCTATCCCAAAAAAGTAAATACCATGCCGATAGAAGCTTTGCCGATATTTGCAAAAGTGTCGAGGGCATGTCCTGCATTTGTCAGATTTAGGGACTCGTTTGATTATAAAGGAATGAGTGACTCTGATGGCATTTACTATGATGGAAAGGCTCGATATGGTTTGAAAAGTTTGAGTGTGATTATAAAAGAGGATTTGAATTATGATGTGAGAACGATAAACAATGTGTGCAATTATGTGTTGACGAAAAAAGAAGACCGAGTTCTTACAATAAAGGAAGCCTGTGGAATTTTATGTAAGGGAACATATCATTCATTAGATGGTAAAGAGGAATATCGCTTCGATGAAAAAATACCTAAAGATGCTATTACAGTTAATCGATGAACGGTAACATTCTTTTTTGATAAACAAGAAAGCCCCGACTCGTTAGAGCCGGGGCTTTCAATTTCGCGTTTCAGTAGGCGGCGTAGCCGCGATTATTCACTAATCACTGTCTACTGCCTACTGCCTACTGTCTACTGTCTACTTCCTACTTGCGGTAGCTCTCCATGCTGTCCACATCCACGCTCTTCACGAAGTTGTAGTGCTTCGCGACTTCGGCTTCGGCGAGGTTCAGGTACACCTTCATGCTCTTTTCGAACAGTTCGGGTGCCTTGGTGGCGTCGCGGAGGAGCAGCTGGCTCATCACGCAGTTGGCTGCGAGTTCGTAGAGGTGACGGCTGCAAAGGTCGGTGAACTCGTTGTTGTTTGCTGCCTTCACAACTTCGATGGCTTCGTTGAACTTCGCGTCCATGGCCTTAGCGCGGGCCTTGAGGCTCTCGTATTCGGCGGCCACTTCGCCCGCTTCCAGTTCCTCGAGCATCTGGCTGTAGGTGCCGGTGGTGATGTGCGGGAGCGCGGCCACGGTCTGCAGCTGCGTAGTGCCTTCGTAAATCGAAGTAATACGAGCGTCGCGGTAGAGGCGCTGGCAGGCGTATTCGAGCATGTAGCCGGAACCGCCATGCACCTGGATGCTGTCGTAGGCGTTCAGGTTCGCGTATTCGGAGTTCATGCCCTTCGCGAGCGGCGTGCAAGCAGAGGCGAGCTTCTGGTAGAGCTTGAGTTCAGCCTTCTCCTCGTCGGTGAGCTTACGGGTGCGCTCGATGTCCTCGAGGCCCTTGTAGATATCTACATAGCGGGCTGTCTGGTACAGGAGTGCGCGGCCTGCGTCGAGGCGAGCCTTGATGTTGGAAATCATTTCATAGACGGCCGGGAAGTTCACGATGGCCTGGCCGAACTGCTTGCGGTCCTTGGCGTAGGCGAGAGCTTCGTTGTATGCCATCTGGCTGATGCCCACGGACTGTGCGGCGATGCCCAGGCGGGCGCCGTTCATGAGGGCCATCACGTACTTGATGAGGCCGAACTTGCGGCGGCCACAGAGTTCCGCCTTTGCGTTCTTATAGACAAGTTCGCAAGTCGGGCTTCCGTGGATGCCGAGCTTGTTCTCGATGCGGCGCACGTTCACGCCACCGTCGCGCTTGTCGTAGATGAACATCGAAAGGCCGCGGCCGTCGTGGGTGCCTTCTTCGGAGCGGGCGAGCACCAGGTGGATGTCGGAGTCGCCGTTGGTGATGAAGCGCTTCACGCCGTTCAGGTACCAGCACTTGTCTTCTTCGCTGTAGGTGGCCTTGAGCATCACGCGCTGCAGGTCGGAACCGGCATCGGGTTCGGTCAGGTCCATGGACATCGTCTCGCCGGCGCACACGCGCGGGATAAAGCGGGAACGCTGGTCTTCGTCGCCGAATTCGTACAAGGTCTCGATGCAGTCCTGGAGGGACCAGATATTCTCGAAACCGGCGTCTGCAGAGGCGATCATTTCGTTGATGGCCGTGTAGGCGGTAATCGGGAAGTTGAGGCCGCCGAAGCGGCGCGGCATGGTCACGCCATTGAGGCCAGCCTTGCGGGTGGCTTCCAGGTTCTCGTAGGTCTTGCTTGCGTAGCGCACGCGGCCGTCTTCGCAGTGGGGGCCTTCGGCGTCCACGTCTTCGGAGTTCGGGAAGATGGTGTTCGCGGTGATGTCGCCAGCGACTTCGAGCACGCGGTTGTAGCTGTCTATCGCGTCGGCGTAGTCTTCCGGCGCATAGTCAAAGCTGTCCTTGTCGGCGTAGCCGTTTTCCTTGAGCTCCACGATGCGCTGCATCAAAGGAGAACTTTCAAGGTTGAACTTAATCTCTGGATGGTCTGTGTAAAAATTCGCCATAACGCCTACTTGTTGTTTGCCTTGTAATACTTGATCATCTTCGGGATGACCTCTTCGACGGTGCCGTTGATCACGTAGTCAGCGATAGCGTTGATCGGGGCGTCGGGGTCGGAGTTCACGGAGATGATGATTCCTGAATCTTGCATGCCGGCGAGGTGCTGAATCTGGCCGGAGATACCGCAGGCGATATACACCTTCGGGCGGACCGTCACGCCGGTCTGGCCAATCTGGCGGTCATGATCGGCAAAGCCCGCGTCGATAGCGGCACGGCTTGCGCCCACTTCGGCGTGGAGTTCCTTCGCCAGTTCGAACAGCATGTCGAAGTTTTCCTTGGAGCCCATGCCGTAACCACCGGCCACCACGATGGGTGCACCCTTGAGGTTGTGCTTGGCCTTTTCCACATGGCGTTCGAGCACCTTGACCACGTATTCCGTTTCCGGCACGTACTTGGCCACGTCGTGCTTGATGACTTCGCCCTTGTAGTTCGGGTCCACGATTTCCTTCTTCATCACGCCTTCGCGCACCGTCGCCATCTGCGGGCGGTGTTCTGGGTTCACGATGGTAGCAACGATGTTGCCGCCGAACGCCGGGCGAATCTGGCAGAGCTGGTTTTCGTAGAACTTCTTCACGCCACCGATGCTCATTTCGAAGCTGTCGATTTCGAGTTCGGTACAGTCGGCGGTAAGGCCGCTGTGCATGGCGCTGGAAATGCGCGGGCCGAGGTCACGGCCAATCACCGTTGCACCGAGCAGGCAAATCTGCGGCTGCTCTTCCTTGAAGAGGTTCACCACGAGAGACGCGTGCGGGTTGGTGGTGTAGGGGAAGAGCCCTTCGGCATCAAACACGTGGACCTTATCGACACCGTAGGGGAACACCTGCTTTTCAATTCCGTCGAGGCCCTTGCCTGCGCAGATGCATTCGAGCTGAACGCCGAGCGTGTTGGCGAGCTTGCGGCCCTTGGACAAAAGTTCGAGGGAAACATCGACAACGGTCGTGCCCTCAATTTCGCAATATACAAATACGTTATTCATAGGCTAGCCAATAATCTTCCCGTCTAAAAGTTCCTTGATAAGTCCTTCGACGTCGGCGTCGCTTGCGGTGAGCGTGCGGCTTTCCTTCGCCTTGAACACGATGTTCTTGACGGCCTTCACGTTCGTCGGAGAACCGGCCTTACCGATCTGGGCAGGGTCTGCGTCGATGTCGGCGGCACCCCACTGCGGAATGTTCAGGTAGGGTTTCTTCGCGATGAGGGCTTCGTACTTTTCGGCATCTTCCGGCTTGCGTTCGGCAACCACCGTCGCGTTCTTGAACTTCATGAGGCGCTTTGCGTTGCGCGGACGGCACGGGGCCGCACTTCCGTTCACGGTCACGACCAGCGGGAGCGGTGCTTCCACCGTTTCCACACCACCGTCGATGTGGCGGCGGATCACGACCTTACGGGCCTTTTCGTCGAGGGAGAGAATTTCTTCGGCGTAGGTCACCTGGGTAAGGCCGAGCTTTTCTGCAATCTGCGGACCGACCTGTGCGGTATCGCCGTCGATAGCCTGGCGGCCACCGAGGATAATGTCGTAGTCGCCAATCTTCTTGACGGCCTGGGCGAGCGTGTAGCTCGTGGCGAGAGTGTCAGCACCACCGAGCGGGCGGTCCGTCACCACGAAACCTTCATCGGCACCGCGGTACAATGCTTCGCGGACGACTTCGGCAGACTTCGGGAGACCCATCGTCAGCACGGAAATGGTGGAACCCGGGAACTGGTCCTTCAAACGAAGGGCTTGCTCCAGGGCGTTCAGGTCTTCGGGGTTGAAGACCGCGGGCAATGCGGCACGATTGATGGTTCCCTGCTCCGTCATGGCATCGGGGCCCACGTTTCGTGTATCAGGTACTTGCTTAGCAAGCACAACGATTTTAAGACTCATAATTCTCTAATTAGGTTGTACAGTTAATTGCTGAAATCTTGCGACTTTGCAAAATTTACGGGGTATAAAATAGCATTTTCTCTCGAATGTCGTTCTCGGCTTGACCTGGAATCGCCGTATTCGCCTGTAAATTATGTGTAAGAAAATCATAGTAAATTTATAAGATGTAGTTTTGCCCAATGAGGGGGACGCCTCCCCCTGCTTGCAGCCTTGCCTTGTTGTCATCCTGAGCGAAGCCTGTCATTCTGGAGCGAAGCGATAGAATCCAAGGCAAGTCTTCCAGCACCCCCTCGCCTAGGTGGTTCCACCCCCTAAAACCCCCGGATGTCACCCCGGACTTGTTCCGGGGGCACCTTTCCATCCGAGAAAACGCTTAGCAAGCAACGCTCCGGCTCAGCCTGCTCCGCACGCTCGCATGGCCTCGGGCTTCGCCCGACGAATGTTCGCTTAGCGGCCAGGCATTCGCCGTCGCTTTAGCGCAAACGCGGCTCAAGCGATTCAGTAACGTGCAAGTGAGTGTCGCGACAAAAGGATGCAAGGCGAGATAGCGCAAAAAATTTGTTTTTGCATTATCGAGCCGCAGCTACGGACGTCGTAGACGTCAAAACGCTTGCGTTTGGGCATGACCGAACGCAGCCGTAGACGCCTTTAGGCGTCCATTTTGTAGTTGTTAACGCGCTTCTTAGAATTTTTCATATTTTTCTTGTTTTTAGACATAGGTTCTCCTTAGGGCATGCCCCTCACGTCCTAATTTTATTGTTAAAAATTTTTGTGATTGGTTTTTAGTGAATCAAAGTGTTATTTGCATCCATCACGCAACGGATAGAACGAAATGTTCTTCGTGTTATTTCTGCACCTGACAAATCAGCATTATTTGAAGTAGAATAAAAAAACACGGCTTTTGCAACATTACTTTCCAAAGCAGTAGGCATCCAAAATGCAGTATATACACTTGTCTCTAATCGATCTGTCGGAATAATAGACATCCCCGAAGAATTATATCCCTTATGCTCCCACACAGCCTTAGATTTAAGTCCAGCGGATGTTTCTGTGTGCTGCCACTCGTATTGAGTCATAATATGCCAACCGTCCGGGCAAATTCCTTGCCAACGGACTACCCGAGGATCGCTAACGCTCTTGACAGCATTTGCAAAACTCTTGCACGCGTCATTACTATCCACCGCGACAGAATCACAGACCTTGGGCAAATTCATAGCCTCTGCCCATGTATATAGACCACCAAAGTGGTTGTCACAGAACCATTCGTCATCTACGTAGCATAGTTTTTCAGTCACTTTGTCGTCAAATTTTGTCGTGCCGCTAGAAATCATTTTTCCGTAATTCAAGTTTTCGGCCATCACATAGAAGGTATCCCTACCCTTACCATCTTCGGAGTGCCAAATATATTCCACATACTTGTATTTTCGGTTGTCACGCGGGTCCTCGAATTCGAAATATTCTCCGTCGTAGCCAGCAAAAAGGCTATCCATGTTCGGGTGTTCCTTGTTTTTCTCGATTGCAGCGAGGGAATCAAGGGAATCTTTACGAACAGTGTATTCGACAACCCAATTGTTATTCTCGCAAACAAAATGCATGATTTTTTTCGAACTTTCAGTTGTCAGAGTATCCCCATTTTCGCAAAGATGAAATTCCTCTTCGCTACTACTCGACTCTGCTACAGACGAACTACTATTTTTGCCACTTACAGAACTAGAAGAATTCTTCTCCGCCACCGAGGAACTGGATTTTTGGGAATCTTTCTGTGAAGACAAAGACGTGTCTTTGTCTTTACCCGTGGAACCGTTATCGTCATTGCTACTCGACGAAATTTCACCGATTGGATCGGGAGCGGAGCTACTAGATTCATCTCCACATGCTGCGAGCAAGGCTAGAAGAATGGACAGAGCAAATAACATGCGAAGCGAATGCCGCGGCAGGCTGCTTGCAGACTGACATGGCTGAGCTGATGCTGTTATGCGCTTGCGCAAAACGTTAAAAATTTTCACAGAAGACCTCCGGTTATAAAAATCCCACCAAACATTCATTTTGGTGAAATATAATAAATGTCAACTGTAGGTTGCAGAACAACATCCCTCCTCCCCCCCCCCCCTTGATTTTCCTAAACTCATTAGGTATATTATAGACACGCCGGTTTATGAGAGCGTTGCCGGGCTTTCACCTGTTTAGTGCCAGCTCCAGAGTTAATATATTCACCTTCAGAATAAGGATAAAGGGACGATTACTTCCTTGCACAAAGGAAGATGTTTTGGCTATTGTCTCTCGGGGAGTTTCATGAATAAAATAAAGCTTTTAGGTGTTAATTGCGAAGGGAGCATGCGTCTCTGGCGCGGCCCCGAAGTGAAAATCAGCGTGTTCGCGTCGCGGCATTTTGATACAGATGATTGTCGCCTTGTGCAATGGGCTACAGAAATGGGAGAACGGCATCGGTGCCTTGTAGGAACGTTCCATTCTAAGGCGGAGCAGCGAATTTTGAATGTCGCGCTAGAAAATGGGGCGTTTGCGGTTTGGCTCCGTGGATGTTCGCTTCCGAATTCCTATAGCGGTCCATTATGGAATGCGATGGCCGAAAACCGGATGCTTGTGGTTTCGTGTTTTCACATGAAGCACCACACGCGGGATACGGCACGGTATTGTACGCATTTGGCTGCGATGTGTTGTCGACGCCATACATATTTCTTGAAGGATGATGATTCGTTGCTGGCTCCGTGCTGTCGCAAGGCCATTTCGTGGAGGTATGATGTTCAGGTGTTTAACGAAGATTGTGCCTGCAAAAATGTGTAGAATGATATGAGGCGAAAAACAAAGCCGGTCTATCGCGAGGCCGGCTTGTAGTTGTATTAGAATGTAGGTGAAATTGAATGCAGGTTACAGGCTTTCGATTTCTTCTTTAGAAAAACCTGTCCTGCGGATAATAACGTCCATAGGGACGCCGTCTTCACGCAAGCCCTTTGCTATTTCGCGCTTTTCCTTGTCGGCTTTGGCACGTTCGGCTTTTTCACCTGCGGCAAACCCTTCAGCCTTACCCTCGGCGAATCCTTCGGTCTTGCCGTCAGCGTAGCCTTCAGCCTTGCCCTCGGCAAAACCGAGTTCACGGCCTTCCGCGAGTCCTTCTTCGTGTTCTGCCTGCAAGTCCGTCATATTCTTAACCTCGACATTAAAAAGCTCTTCTGCAAAGTTAATCAATTTTACGGAATCCATCAACTTCTGGAAGGTTTCGTTCTGCAGAATCTTTTCAGGCGCACTTTCTTCCTTGACAATCGCCTTGATGGCGCGGAGCCACTGGGCGGCATCGGAGTGGTCGTCCTTGGTGGTCCCGGCGTTTTCGAGCTCAAAGAACTTGTCGATTTCCACGAAGACCTTCTGGATCTTGGGGAAGAACTTCTTGCCGTGGCACATTTCGTCTACATGATGGATGTACTCGGCGGGTTCTTCCGGGAACATCTCGAAATCAAGGAGCCCGAGGAAATAGATGCGGGGGAGCTCGTACTTTTCGCTCGTGTGGACCTGGTTCTCGATAACGCGGGAGAGGTAATACTGCACGCGGTCCTTGAAGAACTTGTCCTTCTTCTGCTGGACTTCGACCAGGACCTTTTCGCCTGCGTTGGTGGTGCCGATGATGTCCAGGATGCAGTCCTTCTTGGTAAAGATGCCGGGGTATTCCTGCATTTCGAGCGAGATGCTCTTGATGGCGTCGCCGTCATGCAGGTCGAGCATGGCGTTCAAGAGCGAAATCAGGAGCGAATGCCCCTTTTCTTCGGCGAATACGATCTTGAAAACGCCGTCGCACAAGAGGTAGGCGAACTTGTAAATCTGCTGGTACTTGAGCAGGTTTCTGCTGTCGATTCTCATGGCCTCGAGCATGGCCAAATGTTGTGTACGGTTCATATTAACATTCCCGGTACGGGAATCTCCTATGGGTTGTTTAACGGTTGTAGTCTGCAAACAACCAAGAGCGGAGAGGTGCACAAGGAATGGATTATGTTTTCGCAGAGCACCATCAACAGCCTGCCCCAGAGGGCTTTGGCCATTTGCAAACCAGTTGAACGACTGATTTTTTACGTCCGCGTTTTGTGGCAGACGGTGCTCTACGTTGATAGCCAAGGGGCCGGTTCCCCTCAGGGCAACTGTCTCGATTCGCGATACTGTCAATACCGCGAAGGGTGACGACCTCAAGCAGATAGTGGAACTTCCCGCCCTGAATAGTACTGAGTCGTGGGTCGCAGTTTCAAGCTTGTATGAAACTATGACCGAGACAATGGTACGGACGCCAACGGCGTCATTTTCTCGGTGTCAGCGGGATTGACTGCTACTCTATGAATAAATATACAATAAAACCGTGCGAAAAGCAATAGGTATGACGTTCACCCCTATTTCGCCACTTCCACATAAATGCCCTTGGGCAAATCGGGCAGAGCGCCATTGGCGTTGCGTACTCCGACGGGTTTTCCGAGCACATTGAATATCTTGCTGCCGGGCTTGCCGTATTTTGCCTTGCGCAGGTTGGTGATGACGGTGGTGCCGCCTTCGATTGTTACCTTGATTTCAAAGGTGACTTGCTTACTGCCGTAAACGAGCGCTTGTCGCACGGTGAAGGTGTCTCCGGCTTTGACTTTACCTGGCATGTGACCGATTTTTGTGGTCATGGTCGTGAGGTCCACATTGGAGAACACGATGCTGGAGCCGTTCGGGTCCCAGGTGACAATTTTGCCGTCCTTGTCGAACCAATGACCGGAGCCTTCACCGGTAGTATTGCTGTCGAGTTTGCCGTTCGGTTCTACACCGTAGAATTTTACTTTGTCTTCAATTTCGGTGCGCTTGATGCCGAGGATGCTTGCGACTTCGCTGCCGTTCAGGTCGATCGTTACGGGCGCATAGCTGTCGCTTATTGGGAGCGTTGTCTCAAGTGCGATTTTCTGGATGGTGATTTCAGCGACGCTGCTGGAACTTGCCACTGTCGACGAACTGGACGAGGGTTCGGAGCAGTTCTCGCCGATGCAGAACGTGAGCGTTTCGCCGGGCGTCCCGATGTCAGTAATCTTGAGGCCTGTCTTGGAGCCGTTATACCAGCGGATAGCGGGGTAGGCGTCATCTGAAAATTCCGCATAGGTTCCGCTCTTGAAGAACGTGTTGGCTGTGCTGCCCGGGCTTGGCCACTGGTCGGCAACGTCGTCGCTTGATTTGCCTGCGGCGTTCGCGTGCACGATTCGGAGTCCCAGCTTATCCGAAGCGGAATTGCCTTCGATGGAAAAATCGTAGTGTTGCATCAAGAGGCCGCTCCCAGCGAGTACCTTGTTGCGGCCCGTGTTGCGTACGTAAGACCAAACTAAACCTTCTTGGTTTGGCCTTGCGGGGTTCTTGTAGCGGTAGCAGAACTCTCCCGGCTTCGTAACTTCGAGGCCTGTTACGTTGTCTACATCTTCGCTCGTGATGTCTACGAACGGAATCCAGCCCTGGTCCGCACGGTAGAAGTCGTTAATCGCGACGGGATTCAAGTCGTTCGCGCGGTTGCCCATGGTGCAGTAGTCGCCATACCAGTAGAGGTCCGGCCAGCCAAAGATCATGTGCCCCGATTCATGCACAAAAACATATATCGAAAACTTGCCCGGCATGTCCGTCATCTGATGGTGCGTGAGCTTTACGCCATCGCGCTTTTCGCTGGACCATCCGGAATGCGGCCACAGGCCCTGTCCCCAAGTTTGTCCGGCGCCGGCGTATACGATGTTGATGGCTTCGGTAGTGCCGTCCTTGTCGTTGTCATAGCGCGAAAAATCAACCTGAGAATCGAAATACGCGAATACTTCTTTCATGAGCGAGTCGGAACCCGAGTATCCGTTCAGGCCTTCGTACCATGACTTCGGATGCTGGGCGCGGTACCAGCCGTAGACTTCGTTCGTGAGGTCCAGTTGTCCGTTAGAAACGTCAAGGTAGTAGTCGCGTACGGAACCATTGCAGCCGTCCCTATTGAAGCCTTCCTTGTTGAGCCATTCCTCGACTTCGTCCGCTGTAACGGGGGCGGGCTTGTCCGAGAAATCGACGAGGAGCGTGAGACTGTAGATTTTGCCTTTGGGGGCGGCGTAGTGGCCTTTCGTTTGTGTTGCAACTGCTCTCGCTAAACCGGAACTGGACGCGCTTGCTTTGGATCCGGTGAATGTGGGTCGGGCTTCTTCGGGCCATTCCTGGACGCGCTTCCCCTGGTACACGATATCGGCAAAAAGTGTTGCGGGGAGCAATAACAAACCCGATAAAATACTGAACGGTAAAATTTTGTTTTTCATAAACATCCCATGGCCGAAACAAACACTAATCTAATAGTATATTCTTTTTTGGCGAAAAGTATCGTATCGCTCCAGAAATATGATTTTTACAAACTTGCTATAGCCTGTTTTTATTACATTTCCTCTGAATGAAAACATTAACCCTAGGATGTTACTAGAGATTCTTTTCATAGTCTACTTCTAACTTCCTACTTCCTACTAAAAACTATGTCAAAATTCAAGCGCATTCTTCTCAAGCTCAGTGGCGAAGCCCTCGCAGGCGAAAAGGGCCACGGTATCGACAACCAGATTCTCTCTGACATGGCGTCTGAAATTGCCTCCATCGTCAAGCAGGGCGTGCAGGTCGCGCTCGTGATTGGTGGCGGCAACCTCGTTCGCGGCATTTCCGCTTCTGCAGGTGGTATGAACCGCGCCCAGGGCGATGCCATGGGCATGCTTGGCACCGTGATGAACGGCCTCGCCATGCAAGATGCTTTGGACAAGCAGGGTGTCGACTCCGTGGTGATGTCTGCCATCCGCATGGAACCGGTCTGCGAATTCTTCGACCGCCGCAAGGCCCTCAAGCTTTTGTCCGCAGGCTCCGTGGTCATCTTCTCCGCCGGTACGGGTAACCCGTTCTTCACCACCGACAGTTGCGCCGCCCTCCGCGCTATCGAGAGCGAATGCGACGTCATCATGAAGGCTACCAAGGTCGACGGCATCTACACCGCAGACCCGGTCAAGGATCCGACTGCAACTCGCTTTGACGACATCAGCTACAAGGAAGTCATTTCCCGCGGTCTCAAGGTCATGGATACCGCAGCCGTCGCCCTCTGCATGGAAAACAACATGCCCATCTTCGTGTTCAAGATGGAAAAGGGCAACCTCTCCCGCGCGGCCATCAACGGTGACCTCGGCACGCTGGTGCACTGCTAAATTATAAATAACTTACAATTTCGCGCCCTTGCAACTGCGGGGCGTTTTTGCTTTTTTAATAGGTCGAAATTGTAATACCGGTCCGGCTTTTATGTATATTTATCCTAGAAATAACTGAAAACCATTCACTTTTATCTAGTATAGGAACTAGCCCGCAGGGCGTAACTAGGAACAGAGAAATATGTCTGAATATTCCGATAAGATGAGCAAGGCCATCGAGGCCACCGAACGTGAATTTTCCAAGATCCGCGCAGGCCAGGCTAGCCCCGCTATCCTGAACGACGTGCGTATCGACTACTACGGCACCCCGACCCCGATTTCTCAGGTGGCCAAGGTTTCTGTTCCGGAACCGCGTATGCTGCTGGTCTCTCCGTGGGAAAAGACCATGGTCGACCCGATTGAAAAGGCTATCCTCGCTGCAAACATCGGCCTTACTCCGATGAAGGACGGCAACTGCATCCGCGTGAGCCTCCCGATCCTTACCACGGAACGCCGCCAGGAACTCGCGAAGATTGCCCGCAAGCATGCCGAAGAAGGCCGCGTGGCTATCCGCAACATCCGCCGCGATGCGAACGACTCTCTCAAGAAGAACAAGGAAATGCCCGAAGACGAAGTCAAGAAGCAGCAGGACGAAATCCAGAAGGCAACCGACAAGGCTATCGCCGAAATTGACCGTCTGCTCGCCGAAAAGGAAGCGGACATCCTCAAGGTGTAGTCCGGGGTTTGCGTGGCAAATCAGCTTAGACATGTCGCCATCATTATGGACGGTAACGGGCGTTGGGCTCGTAGCCGTGGTCTCGAACGTTTCCTGGGACACCGTAAGGGTACCCAGGCGACAATCGATGCGGTCGAGGTGGGCGTAAACCTTAAGCTCGAACACATGACGCTTTACGTGTTCAGCTCCGAGAACTGGGGCCGCCCCTCCAAGGAAGTGGATTACCTGATGAACCTCCTCATCGAGATGGTCGTCAAGGAAATTCCCGACCTCATGGAAAAGAACGTGAAGCTTACGGTCATCGGCAACATGAACCGTTTGCCGGACAAGCCGCGTGCAAGTCTCCAGTCCGCAATCGACAAGACGGCGAACAACACGGGGATGCAGCTGAATCTCGCTATCTCTTATGGTGGCCGTCAGGAAATCGTGGATGCCGCCAAGGCAATCGCCGCCCAGGTGGCGGCGGGTACGCTCAAGGTCGAAGACATCGACGAGAGTTTATTTGCAAAGAATCTTTATTTAAAGGGAGCGCCCGATCCGGATCTCGTGATTCGTACGGGCGGAGAGTTCAGGCTTTCGAATTATCTGCTTTGGCAGGCCGCCTACAGCGAATTCTATGTAACGGATACGCTTTGGCCCGACTTTACCAAGGAAGAATTCTTGAAGGCCGTCGAGTTCTTCAAGACTCGAGAAAGACGTTTTGGGAAGGTGTTGCATGAGTAATCTTGCGCAGCGATTGATAACGGCGTTTATCGCCATTCCGATTGTATTTTTCTTGCTGTGGTTTAATGACTTCAGCCGCATTGGCCTGATGTGCTTTATCGCGGGCGTGGGCGCCTGGGAATGGGCGGGCATGGCCTCCAAGATGTACAAGGGGCCCGATACCCGTTACCTTTCTTTTGCAGCTTCCTTGGCTTTGACGCTCGCATGGGCGCTTTCCAAGGGCAGCTACTTTGGTATGCCAGCCGTGCCTTATGTGGTCGGCATGACCTTCCTCGTGATTTTTGCAATCTATATCGGCGTGGCCTTTGCGAAGGTGGAAATCGATCACCTTTTCCCGTGGCTTGTGATGCAGCTCGGCGCCCCGCTCTACGTGGGTCTCTGGGGTGGCATGAACGTGCTCATGATGGGTAACGGTCGGGGCTTTGAACATTGCTATCCGTTTATCCTGGTGATGACGGGCGTATGGCTTTGCGACACGGTGGCGTATTTCTTCGGAAAGTTCGCGGCGGGCAAGGGTCCTTTCGGCCGGCACCTGTTTGCGCCGAGCATTAGCCCCAAGAAAACCTGGGAAGGTTCTGTAGCGGGTTCTGTCGCGACGGTCGCGTGGATTGCCTACTGGGCAAAGTGCAGCGCCGCTCTCGGTTGCTTTAACGTGGATATCGACTGGGCGAAGGCCATTGGTCTTGGCCTGCTTGTGACTGTTGCGGGTCAGGTGGGCGATCTGTTGATGTCAGCCCTCAAGCGTTGGAGCGGTACCAAGGATTCCGGCAACCTGTTTGTCGGCCATGGTGGCGTTCTTGACCGTTGCGATTCCTTCTTCCTTGCTGCCCCCGCTCTCTACCTGCTCATGGATTTCTTCCAGAAACTGGCGTAATCCGTTGCTGTCGTACTGGATTTGAATGGCTTGCCCCGGACTAGGTCTGGGGCGTTTATTCTGAAAACAGATTGTTTAGCTTCGTTTACATTCGTTGTTTTTGCTTACAACGGATAGTCCATCACTCTTATTGAGTATTGTTACCCCCCTATATATATTTATAGGTGTAAAACAACACGAGGATTGCGTGAGTATGGATTATAAAAAATTTTCTATCGCGGCTCTGATTGCCATGGGCTCTTCCATGGTTTTTGCTCAGAATGCAGAAATTGCCACCTGGTCGGGTTTCCGCAAGGCAGCGGTTTCCTTCACTTTTGACGATGGCCCGCAAAGCGATGTCGATGTCGCTCTTCCCATGTTCGAAAAGTACGGTTATAAGGCGACTTTCAATATCGTCACTAATTGGGCCAATGGCGGTGGCAACAATGGAATGCTCAACTGGAGTGGTGTTCAGAAATTGTCCGATGCTGGTCACGAAATCGCAAGCCATAGCGACAGTCACCCCAATGGAAAGCCGATGCCCGCTAATGAAATTTCTTCGTCCAAGGGGACAATCAGCCAAAAGATTCAGCAGAAATATGGTGTCGTCACTCTCGCTTACCCGAACTGCGATACTCCGGGTGACGCCCAGGTTCTTCAGAATTACGTTGTCGGAAGAATTTGTAACGGAAGCTGGAAGGGCGGTCCCGATATCATGGGCAAGGATGGCCCGAGCAACTGGGCTGCAGTCTCTGCGCTCATGACGGGTAATCAGGGAACCAGCGATTTTAAGGGCAACATGGACAAAGCTGTTCAACAAGGCGGTTGGGTTGCATTCCTCACGCATGGTTTCCAGTTCAAGACCAATGGCTTTGCAGACTATTCTCCGACCGATGCGAATGGAATGGATGGCGCTCTCCAGTATGCTCAGCAGAAAGATAAGGACATTTGGGTTGCCCCGATGGGCTATGTCGCCATGTACATCAAGGAACGCAAGGCCTCGAAAATTGAACCGCAGGACGGCGGCTCTGCAAACTCCATGGCTTTCGAACTCAAGCATAGCATTGCAGACAACATTTCCAAGTACGACTACCCGCTTTCCATCAAGGTGAAAACCGACTGGAGCAAGGTCGAAGTGACGCAGGATGGCGCAAAGCTTGAATCCAAGGTGGATGGCGGCTATGTTTACTTTGACGCGGTGCCCAATGCAGGCAAGATTGTCGTGACCAATGCAAATGCAGCTCCGGAACCGGAGTCTTCTTCCAGCAGCGAAGTTGTTTCCTCTAGTTCCGAAAACCCGTGGGCAATTGCATCTGAAATTCAGGACAATTTCCAATTCTCTGTGTACAGGTCTTCCGACAACTACATTGTGGTCGGTGGCGCCCAGGGCAAAGAAATCACGGTGTTCAACAGCCTTGGCCATCAGGTGCGCACTACCCGTGGTCTCGGTGTTGAACAGAAGGTTTATACCGGAGCCAAGGGTGTGTATATTGTGAAAGTCGGTAACAAGACACGTAAGGTTCGACTGTAGTCGAAAAAGTTTAAACCTCTCTCTTTAGAATGGTGGGCGTCGTCCTGCCATTTTTTTATCTTTTTAGCTGTATAAAAAAGAGGCTTCAAAATGAAAAACGTAGTTCTTCTCGGTGCGACCGGTTCTATCGGTACTTCTAGCGTCGATGTCATTCACCAGCATTCCGATATCTTCAATCTTTATGCCGTTGCCGCAAACAGCAGTGTGGCCAAAGTTGCCGAAATCGTGCGCAAGTACAAGGTGGAACGTGTGTGCATGTTCGACCCGAATGCCGCCAAGGAACTCGAGAGTGTACTCGGCATGAAGGTGCTCGTGGGCATGGAAGGCCTTTGCGAACTCGCTGCCGACCCGAAGGCCGATATCATCATTAACTCGCTGATGGGCGCCGTGGGATGCCTCCCGACGATTACCGCTATCGAACACGGCAAGCATGTGGCTCTTGCAAACAAAGAAACCATGGTCATGGCAGGCCCTGTCATTTGGGACAAGCTTGCCGAAAATCCGAAGTCCTTCATCACGCCGATTGATTCCGAACACAGCGCCATCTTCCAGTGCCTCGAAGGCGGCAAGCGCGAATCCGAAGTGGAATTTCTCGAAATCACGGCATCCGGTGGTCCCTTCCGCGAATGGCCCATTGAAAAGTTTGAAAACATCACCGTGGCAGACGCCTTGAATCACCCGGTGTGGAGCATGGGCAAGAAGATTACCATCGACTCTGCCTCCATGATGAACAAGGGTCTCGAAGTGCTCGAAGCTCACTTCCTCTTCCACATTCCGTATGATCAGATCAAGGTGGTGGTGCACCCGCAGTCCATGGTGCATTCGCTGGTGCAGTTCCGCGACGGTTCGCTGATGGCCCAGCTCGGTGCCCCCGACATGCGCATCCCGATTCAGGTGGCGCTCACGTGGCCCGACCGTCTGCCGCTCGATACCAAGCGTCTCGACCTGCCGACGCTCGCGAAACTGACCTTCTTCGAACCGGACTTTAATAAGTTCCGCTGCCTCGCCCTTGCGTTCGAGGCGGGCCGCCGTGGCGGTATCGTGCCTTCGATGATGAATGCCGCGAACGAAGTTCTCGTGGACGCCTTCCTCAAGGGTAACCTCAAGTTTACCGACATTCCGCGCCATGTGGAAACGATTATGGCCGGTGCCCCGAACGTGACCGGTCACCTGACGCTCGACCAGGTGCTTGAAGCCGACGCCGAAGCCCGTCGACTGACACTCGACCTGATCAAGTAAGTTGTAATCTTGTACAACAGAATTTTGAGTCGCTCCGGAGCGGGGCGACTTTTTTGATTTATATTACTTTATAGGCAATTTTGCCTGTTTGGAAGAGGATTGAGTATGAATAAGATTGTGGCGGTGACCTGCCTCGCTGTAGCGGTGTCTGCGTTTGCGCAAGGTTTTGGCGGTCAGCAAGGTCAGGGTAAAATTGAATACTCCGAAAAATTTGCCGACTTGAATTATGCAGGCGACGGAAAGACTTTCCATACATTGGACATCTACCTGCCCAAAGAAACGAAGGATGCTTATCCGGTGGTGATTCATACTTACGGTAGCGCCTGGAGCATGAATAATATGAAGGGCTCTGCGGACCTGAATACAATCGGCTCGGCACTATTGAAGGCCGGATACGCGCTTGTGACGCCGAATCACCGCTCCGCAAGCGATGCCATTTACCCGGCGCAGTTGCACGACCTTAAGGCCGTTGTCCGCTTTATTCGCGGCAATGCGGCTAAGTACAAAATCGACACGAGTTTTATCGCTATGTCTGGGTTCTCCTCGGGCGGTCACCTATCAAGTCTTGTAGCGACAACCTGTGGCTTGAAAGAAGGCAAGTCCGGCGCTGTGACGGTTGACTTGGTAGGTGACTTAGGCGATTTTACGCAGTACAGCAGCTGTATCGATGCTGCATCGCTGTGGTCGCCCCCGACCGATATTTATACCATGAATCCTATCAATAATTTTATGGGTAGCGGAACTTACGAAGGCGCCTTTATCGGTGCCGAGCGCGAAGGCAACAAGGATAAATGGATGGTGGCGAGTTCGCCGTACTATGCCAGCGAAGACGATCCGCCTATTATCTTGTTCCATGGAACATCGGACCAAATTGTAAATAAGGAACAGAGCCAGGAACTCTACGATTCTCTGAAAAAGCATGATGTCGTGACGGAACTTGTCTCGGTGGCGGGTGGAACCCATGGCGGCAGCGAAATGTACGTCTCCGAGAATTTGGACAAAATGATCAGTTTCTTCAATATGGCACGTGATGCAAAGTCACAGGTAGTCGATCCTCTGGATTCCGCGAAGGTTGATTCCTTGAAACGGGATTCGTCGTCGGATTCTCTGACTCGTCTGCCTTCGAACTGGAAACAGCTTGCCCATGTCGGCGTGGTCGGCAGCAAGCTGGTGGCTTTCGGGAATGGGGGCGAATACCGTTGCGCTGTCGTCTCCGTGAACGGCTCGGTTACCTGGCGGGGCAATTTCCGGGGCTCCTTAGACCTGTCCTGGCTGCCTTCCGGGACGTATGCCATAGTTGTAACATTCCCGTCAGGAATGCAAAAAAGCCTTAAATTCGCAAAGAAATAGAACAATGGGTACACTTGTGTCCACTTTTGGTCTCAAAAGTGGACGTTTTTGCTGTTTTATAGGGTACATTTATGGATGGACTAAAAAGGAGTACCCGAGATGTTGAATTTTGGCCTAAAACAGTATGTTCCCATGACCATTGCGCTGCTTTCGCTTTCGACGGCAGCGTTCTCCGCGACTGCTTATATCAATCAGGTCGGTTACCGTTCTGGCGATTCCAAGGAGTTTGCCTTGGTCGATGGGTCCGGTAATGTTGAAATTGTCAATGCTTCTGGTTCTACTGTCTTGACCGTGACTCCAGGCGAATCCTCGACTTGGGCACCGAGCGGGCAGAATGTGCAGCTGGTGGATTTCTCGGAATTGAAAACTCCCGGAACATACTCTATCAAGGTGGGTGGACAAGTAGTCCGCTCCGATTTGAAGGTTGCCGATAAAACATACGAGGACGTGCTCAAGGCCTCCTTGAAATGGTATTACTATCAGCGAGCCTCCATGGCTCTTGATGAAACCTACGCGGGGCAGTGGAAACGTGCCGCAGGACATACGAACCCGACTGCCCGGCTCCATAGCTCTACAGGTGCCTCGGGAACGATCAATTCTAGCAAGGGTTGGTACGATGCCGGCGACTATGGCCGCTACATTGTGAACTCGGGTATCACCACCTATACGCTCCTTTCTCTTTACGAACATTTCCCCGATTATTTCAAGACGCTCAAGTGGAATATCCCTGCCGAAGGCAACCTGCCGGACCTGCTTGCCGAAATCAAGTGGAATCTTGACTGGATGCTTACCATGCAGGCTTCCGATGGTGGCGTTTACCACAAGTTGACTACACTTGGATTCCCGGGTGACGTGATGCCTGCTCAGGATTCCGATCCCCTTTATGTTATCGGTAAGGGGACGGCAGCGACCTTTGACTTTGCGGCGGTGATGGCTGTGGCGGCACGCGTTTATAAGCCGTTCGATGCTTCTTATGCTAGCAAGTGCCTCGAAGCAGCCAAGAAGGCCTACGCTTGGGGCGCCCAGAACCCGAACAAGGCGTTCAATAATCCGTCCGATGTGGCTACGGGTTCCTATGCCGACGGCTCGCTTGGCGACGAGAAGGACTTTGCCGGTACGGAACTTTTCGTGACTACGGGCGATGCCTCTTACAAGACTTCCGGGGCATCTCACAACCTGCCGGGCTGGGCCGACGTTTCGGGCCTTGCTACCTACGGCAAGGCGACTCATGCCACTGAATTTGGTAATGTGGCTCAAGTGGCGAAAGATACGTTGCTGAGCGTGGCCGATGATTTTGAAGCGCGCTCTACGACAGGTTTTGGTGTCGTGATGGGCGATAACGACTTCTACTGGGGTTCCAACTCCGTGGCCGGTAACCAGGGCGTGTGGCTCCTGCACGCCTATTATCTGACTGGCGACAAGAAGTACTATGTCGCGGCGACCAAGGTGCTCGACTACCTGCTCGGCAAGAACCCGCTCGACATGTCCTTCCTGACGGGTTATGGCACGAAATCCCCGATGATGCCTCACCACCGCCCGAGTACGGCTGATGGCGTGAAGGACCCGGTTCCTGGCATGATTGTTGGCGGCCCGCAGCCCGGTGGCGAAGACATTGGCTCCCAGACCTGGGAATGCAAGGACTACAGGACAGGCAAGCCGGCGACATCCTATACGGACAACCGCTGCAGTTATGCGACAAACGAGGTGGCGATTAACTGGAATGCTCCTTTTGCATACCTCGCTGGCGCTATCGAAGCGATCAATGCCGGTTACGCTCCTTCTTTCGCGACGTCTGGAATTACTTCTATCAAACCCGCTGTCGCTCGCAAGGCTCACGCGAAACAGGGCCCGCAGCTCCGTTTTGCAGACCAGATGCTCTATGTCGAAAAGAATGGCAAGCGCTTCAACCTGAACGGCCACAGAATCAAGTGAAAGGTTGCTAGTTTTGAATTAGTTGTAATTGTTAGGCGGATTTTGTTCCGCCTTTTTTCGTTATTCATTCTTTATTTTTAAATCATTCGGAATTCCGAACTCTGAATTCTGAATTATATTTACCCCGAGAGGTTCCTATGAAAAATCGTTTTGCCAATCGTTTTGTTTTTGCCGCTTTAGCGGGGCTTTCTCTTGGTTCCGCCGCTTTTGCCGCCCAGAATGTCATCAAGGTCGATGACTTGCATCCGGGTGTCGTCATCAATAAAGAAAACATGATGTCTGCGGACCTCGCGATTTGGAACCCGCCGAGCCGCTATTACGACATGACCTCTGCGTTGATCGATGGCGGTTACACGCTGTTTAGATTCCCGAATGGATCTCTTTCGAATGATTACCACTGGAACGGTATCGGTAGCTACGATAGCACGGGCCTCTGGACCGCCGATGAAACCAAGTGGGCGCGCGGTTTCTTGGGCGAAACGATTTATCGCGGCACCACCAAGGACAACTACGGCTTTGTGCGTCGCAGTCACTTGGCCGACGGCAATATGGAAACCATGTGGTGGGGCGAAATTTTGGACCCGGTGGACCCGCCTTGGGTCGTGGTGGAATTTCCGGAAAAGGTCGATGTCGATTCGTTGGAAATTAGCTGGGGAACGCTTCGCCCGAAGGCTTTTGAAATTGCCTACTGGACCGAAGACTATGCCGAATATCCGGGCGTGCACCAGGCGCTTGAAAACAAACTGAAGCTTGAAAAAGTGGTCAAGGTGAATGGCGCGACCACCAAGTACAAGTCTAAGTTCCGCACGCGCTATGTGGCCATTCGATTCAAGACAGCTGATTTGCCTAGCAAGGGCGTGCAGATTCGCGAAATGAAACTTTATAGCGGCGAAACCGACTTGCTTGGCGGTAACAACTACAAGTTCTACGCAATGTCTACCCGCAATGGCGACAAGGCCCGTACCGACTGGACCGACATCAAGTGGGATTTTGAAGAATTCATGGAGTACATCAAGACGCTCCCGAATGCCCGTGCGGTCATTTGCGTGAATGCGGGTACCGGAACTTCGAAAGAAGCTGCAGCCTGGGTGCGTTATGCAAATAAAGTAAAGGGCTACAACATTAAGCAGTGGCAAATCGGCAACGAACTCGACGGTGAATGGGAAGAATCCGGCCCGATTTCGGCAAGGCATTACGCTGCACGATTCCTGGAATACGCTCGCGCCATGAAGGCGGTGGATTCTACAATCGTTCTGCATGGCCCGCTCTTCAGTACGCACAAAATGCTGCAGAAGGGCGCCGGCTTGCTCGATGGCAAGTACTGGATGGAAGAATTCTTGCGCATTGTGGGCGAGGCCGAAAAGAAAGACGGCAAGCGTTACCTCGATGTAGTGGACTTGCACAATTACCCCTACTGGACGCCCAACGAGCCGAAGCCTGCCGAAATGCTCAAGGCCATGCTCGATGTGGGCCCGAATATGGATACGCTCAATGTGTGGATGAAACGTCACCTTGAAGGCGAACGCGGCGTGTTCCTTTCGGAATTCAGTACGTGCGTGCAGGGCTTTAGCCTGCTCATGGATTACCCGCAGGCATCGGCAGTGGCAAGCATCTTTGCACAGCATGCGATGCGTTTTGGTAACCGCCTGCAGGTGCTTCCGTGGGATGCTTTCGGCAACTTGTTCAAAGGCCCCGATGACACTTGGGGGACCATTAGCATGACGGCCCTCGCCAAGGAAGGTTCCTGGAATTATTGGAAGTCTCTGGAGCCGACGGCGGAATACTACGGCATTTACATGACTTACATGGATTTCCTTGAAAATGGCTATGCGGTGCTGCCCGTAAAATCGACGAGCGCAGACATCGAAGCTTACGCTATCGGCAAGGGCGATTCTGCCCGCGTGATGATTGTGAATTTGTCTGAAACCCCGCAGGTGGTGCAGGTTGACCGTGCAAGCGTTTCTGCTGCAGGTGGCGCGACCGAAGTCGGCAAGGGAGACCTGGTGCGTACACAGGTCGAAATCTTTGGCGAAGATCAGTTCAAGTGGGTGGGCACTACGCAGAAGGCGTACCCGTACCCGAAAATGGGCCCGAGCGGCCGCCGCATTAACCCGAGCAAGAGCAAGGACATTACGGTGCCGCCGTTTGGACTCGCTGTTGTACAAATTAACCCGCAAGTGACTTCGGGCGAGGCTGCCGCGGAACCCAAGGTGTTGGCTGCGGCTCTCGAAAAGAAGGTGCTCCTTGCAGGTGATACGCTCGACCTGTTTGGAACGGTTGTTCAAGAAAATGGTCAACTGATCGGAAGTGTACTCTCGATTCCTGAACTTGGTATTTCAAAGGTGATTACTCCCGATGACGGCAAGTGGAACGCTTCTATTGAAAGTTTCCATGTCAAGGTGCCCTTCCCGGCCAATGTTAAGCTGGGCTCGGCGACGGCCGTGCTGAAAATTTCTGGTCTTGGCAAGAAGTCGACGGTGTTCAAGATTCCGTTCCGCATCCGCGGCGCCTACCGCACCACCAGCGTCATGCAGAATTACGATAACGGCCTCGATGCAGTCGACTGGTTCCCGGTCGCAAACGGAGACAATGCGACGACTATCGGCGCGAAGGTCTTCAACGGTGCTCCTCCGCACGGCGGCTTTATCCGCCACGACTTCATGATCGAACAGCCGCCTGCGCAGGGCTGGCCGAACTTTGCCGGCGCCTACTACGTGATTCCTGAAGAAGTTCACAACTCGGTGGGTATTGTGTTCGACTACGCCACGAACCATAGCAATCCCGATGGCTACTTCGAAGTGCAAATCGCAAGCGAACAGGTCAAGGATTACGATGAATTCATGATACGCCTCAAGAATACTCGCGGTTCCTGGATGCGCGACACGCTCATCTGGGAAAATATGAAACAGGAAGGCTGGGGTAAGACTATTCCGCAACTCGACCCGAAGCAAATCAAGAACTTCTCTTGGCGCGCCCGCTACAGCGGCACGGGTTACATCAGCCTCGACAACATTTACCTGTTGCAGGAAGACGGCACCGAAGTCCCGATGCCCCGCGGCCTGAGAAGACTACGCTAAAATTGTCATGCCGGACTGTACATCTTCTTTTGTCTTGTGTCATCCTGAGCGTAGTCACGATGTGACGAAGTCGAAGGATCTCTTGGTGCATTTTACTACATTATTACACGATGGAATCGATTCTCAGTAATGTATTGATGTTTGTGCTCGGCCTGATTGGCCTGAGTTTCCTGGTGACTATTCACGAACTGGGCCATTTTTTGGTGGCAAAGTGGAATAATGTCAAGGTGAATACTTTCAGCATCGGTTTCGGAAAGAAACTTATCAAGTTCCGTCACGGCGAAACGGAATACTGTATTTCGGCGATTCCGTTTGGTGGCTATGTGGCCATGGCGGGTGAAAATCCCGATACGCTCAAGGAAGGCCAGGTCCCGGACGAACGTGATTTTGTGGCGAAATCGGTGGGCGCTCGCGCGTCGATTGCATTTGCGGGCCCGTTCATCAACATTGTATTTGCCTTTATCTTGTTGATGATTCTTTACATGGTCGGTGTCGAAGAACCGGCAACGAACGATTTGATCGTGGGCTTTGTCGCAAAAGATTCTCCGGCCGTAACCGCTGGCATTCAGCCGGGCGACACCATCACTGAAATCAACGGCAAGCCCACTCAGGGCTGGGATGATTTCCGCGAACAGATTGGCGTAAGCCTCGGCGCAAGCGTCCCGCTTACCGTGCACCGTGGCGGCGAACCGTTGACCATTACGGTTGTCCCCGAAGAACTTGTGATTCCGGCGCAAGATTCTGCCAGCTCCGAAATTGCGATGGGAATTGGCGACATTGGCATTTACCCGCGTAACCGCGTGATTGTACGCTTGCCTCCTGTAGCGGGCTCTGCAGCTGAAAAGGCGGGCCTTGCCGTGGGCGATACCATCTTTGAAATTAACGGCGAACATATTTCCCGCTACGAAGAAGTCGTGCGCATTATCGACGGTAGCAAGGGCGAACCCGTAAACATTACCGTTATCCGTAACGGCGATACGCTTACCAATTCGCTCACGCCTGTTTACAACGAAGAATATAAACGCTATATGGTCGGCATCCAGATGGGCTACGTGCTCTTCCGCGAAACGAAAATTGTGCGCCGCGGCCCTGTAGAAGCTTTCACGAAAACTTGCGCCACCAGCTGGAAAATGACCACGAGCATCTTCCGCTATTTCAAGCGCATGTTCCAGGGACAAGTCAAGGTCGATGCCTTCTCCGGTCCGGTCTCGATTGTTGCCGTCATGGGTAACGTGTGGATGAGCGGCTTCCAGGATTTCTTGATGCTCCTTGCGCTCATCAGCATTAACTTGGGCGTCATGAACCTGCTTCCGCTCGCGATTACCGACGGTGGCCTCCTCATGTTCCTCGGTATCGAAAAACTGCGCGGTAAGCCGCTTTCCACCAAGACGCAGACGGTCATTCAGAATGTGGCTGCCGCGTTCTTCATCAGCTTCTTCGTGTTTATCACGATTCTAGACTTCGGCAAACTCTCGCTGTTCTTGAAGTGACAAAGACGCTCGTCATTTACGGTTGCCGTTTTGGCTCCGATGATGATGTTTTCCTCTTGACAGGCTAATAAATATTAGCTATTTTAGCTAATGAATGTTAGCCAACTGTAGAGGCGTCATGTCTACAAAAGAAAAAATCCTTGAAACCGCCCTAACGCTATTTGCCAAAAACGGATACGACGGCACCAGCGTGGAGCAAATCGCCCAGGATGTCGGCATCAAGGCGCCGTCGCTTTACAAGCACTTCAAGGGCAAAGAAGACATCTTGAATGCGCTCATCGACATCGCCGAAGCGCGTTATGAGGAATCGTTCGGTTCCGCGAAAAAAATCGGCACAATTCCCGGGAATATCGACGGATTCATCCACGAAATGATGAAAAGAATCCGCTTTACAATGAACGACCCGATTATCAAGAAGATGCGTGTTTTCTTGGTGCAAGAACAATTCCGCAGCGAACGCCTCGCCGAAATCACCACAAGGCATCAGGTGGACGGACTTTTGCAAATGTACCAGAAAATTCTCGAAACATTGATGGCCGCAGGAATAATCGTCAAAGACGACCCAGAAATGCTAGCGACAGAGATTACGGCCCCCGTCGCACTCTGGATTTCTAAAGTTGATCGCCAGCCGAAATGCGAAAAAGAAGCGCTCAAATTCATCGAAAAGCACTTGCAGCATTTTTTCAAAACCTACAAGAAATGAACCGCCCCATCACAACATTGTTTATGCTGATGTCCGTTGACGGAAAATTAAGGCAAAAAAATGGCAAAAGAAATTGATCCGAAAAGCACCACTAGAGCAATGGCGTTCAAGCTTTGGATGCAGGCTCCAAATCCGATGGTGACATTTTTCAAATCGCTAAACGTCACAAGACTCGTGAAGGTGAGCAAGAAGCGCGGCTTGAAGTTCAACATGCTTATGGATTACTGCATCGGCATGGCCGCGGCAAACGTTAAGGAATTTTACATGCTCCCGGTAAACGGCAAGCTTATGCAATACGATTCGATTGCGGTGAATACAATCGTGAAAAACGACGAAGGCGAAGTCAGCTCTTGCGACATTCCGTTTTCCGAAGACTTGGCGACATTCAACCGCGACTATCTCAAATACACAAGGATCGTGGCAGAAAGTTGTACGGATTGGGACTTGTCCGAGAACAGCATGGTCATCGGCACATCGGCCATCATCGATGCGGAAATCGACGGCGCGGTCGGCATGAATTCCGGCATTTTCAACAACCCGTTTATGATTTGGGGGCGTTACAGGAAACGTCTTTTCCATTACGAATTGCCTGTATCATTCCAGTTCCATCATACGCAAATGGACGGGGCTCATGCCGGGAAATTCCTCGCGAATTTGCAAAAGGCTATCAACGAACTGCGATAAAAAACATGAAAAAATTACGATTCGGAGCGGCGCTTCACTTCCTTATAGCTATTGGTCATGTATGCTGCCTGTTCGCTTTAGACGAGACATTCGAAGCCTATGGAATTAAAGACTTCATGCATCAGATGGTATCAGGCCACATTTGGATGTTGTATGCCCTGACCATCGGTCTTGCCTTTGCATTCTGCGTGGCTGGACTTTATGCACTCTCGGCTACTGGCCTGGAGTTAATTTGGGGTGGCGAACGTCCTAAATCTTTTGTATTTAGTATAGTCAACGACGAAAGTAAAACTCTAACAAACGATTGAATTTATGGTAATAAAGAAATTGGATCATAAACTAACAGTCTGTAAAGTAGCGGACGTTAGTGATGTCGATACGGGTAAGGATTTTTATTTCATTGGCAAGACCGACGAAGAAATATCCCTCGTATGCAAAACAGATGATGTACCCCAAAATACTATTGAACGAGATGATGGATGGCGGGGATTCCGTATTCAGGGTGTACTTGATTTTTCTCTTATAGGTATCCTTTCGAAACTCTCGGCTATTCTTGCAGAAAATGGCGTTGGAATTTTTGCGATATCCACTTTCAATACGGATTATATCCTTGTGAAAGCCGAAAATTTCGAGAAAGCGCTGAAAGTCTTGTCTGATGCGGGATATGACGTGGTGTGATAAAGCCTCAAAGAAAGGATTATAATCGGATGAACACTATCATCATCTACGGAAGCCGCTACGGCTCGACAAAACGCTACGCTGAACGCCTCGCCGAAATCACGGGGCTCAAGGCAGTTTTCTTTAAAGACGTGAAAAGCGTTGCCGGCTATGACCGCATCGTCTATCTGGGCGCCCTCTGCGCCGGCGGTGTCATGGGCCTCAAGAAAACGGTTTGCGGCCTCTCTGCAAGTCAGGAACTGTTTGTCGCGACTGTCGGTCTCGCCGACCCGACCGATGCCGAAAACGTCAACCACATCAGGGACTGCCTCAAAAAGCAGGTTCCCGCATCGCATTACGATGAAAGTAAAATTTTCCACCTTCGCGGCGCCATCGATTACACCAGACTCAGCCTGAAACACAGAATCATGATGAAACTTTTGTATTCGAAGGTCACGAAAATCCCCGAAGCGGAGCGTAACGCCGAAGTCCGCGCTCTCATCGCCACCTACGGCAAGCAAGTGGACTTCGTGAATTTTGATACCCTAGAACCGATTGCTCAAATTTTGAAATAATTTGAATAAGTTCCTTGACAAGAATTTTAAAATAGTGTACATTTGTGTATGTGTTAAATAAAGGAGAACTTATGGAAATGAAGTTTTGTCAGAGCTGCGGAATGCCGCTCACACCGGAAATCTTGGGCACCAACGCCGACGGCAGCAAGAACGAGGAATATTGCATCTACTGCTACAAAGACGGCGCGTTCACCGGCGACTTCAACATGGAACAGATGGTCGAATTCTGCTCGCAGTTCGTCGATGAATTCAACAAGAATACAGGCAAAAGCCTGACCCGCGAAGAATACAAGGCGGAGCTTCGCAAGTACTTCCCGACACTCAAGCGCTGGCGCCTCCCCGCGGACCAATTGCCCCACGCCACCTCGCCCATGAAGCAGAAGTTCATTGAAGAGATCAATGCGCTGAACATCAAAGACATGCCGACCATCGACAACCTATTTGTTCTGCAGGGCTCGTTCATCAATCAGGAATACAAGATCAACGGCAACAGCGTCAAGCTTTTAGACGACAACGCAAGCTACTGGGGCAACCAGGTCGAAAAGCAAAACGCCGAAGGCCGTTGCTTCGGAATCGCCTGCGACGAATGCTACATTCTCGTGAGCGAATACGGCAAAAACGGTGCCGATGCTGAAATCGTCGTATTCAAGAAACGGTAACGGGTAATTATGCTTCTATTCAGTGCAAAATAACTATATTGTGTGCAGAAAGGGGAGTAGTAAGCCTGATTATGCATAAGATTATTGTTTCCATAATTGCCCTATTGGCTATGACGCAAACCGCCATAGCCCAATTCAATACTCACATAAGCCATAGGCTCATCAGCGGAAAGTCGGTGCAAACAGTAAAAGCGGGAGACTTCATCGAACCTGTCGTTTACGAAATTACGGAACTCAATCGAGTTTATGATTTTTATATCAATTACCCGGTAAATACAACGGTCAAGACGCTGGGACTGAAACTGGATTGCGGCACACTGCCAAGCAGTAAAGCCGAGTGCACCATATCCGGTCGCATTCCGGCTAACACCCCCGGGGACGAATACGAAATGTCATTTACCGCAGCTGGGAATTATGCCCATGAATACCTGCAAATCACAACCGGTATAAACATCACTCCGTTAAATGAACAAGTGGAGCATATCAGCGGAAACCTTGACCAAACAGTTACCGCAAGCGATGAGATTGAGCCCATTGTGTTCGGTTATACAGAATTGCTTAAAGAAAATCTTTCTGGCGTGCCTGAGGGAATTTCGGCAAAAATAGACGACGAATCTGCTATAATTACAATTTCGGGTGCCACGGGCCAGGACCATCCCGATGGCGATTTTAATTATAGACTAGCAGCCTACATTATGGAAAAAGATTCCATCGTCTTTAACGGCACAATTTCTGTCAAACACAAAAAGTTCACAACGACGTTAGTCGCTATCGAAAACGAAACGCAAGATGTCGTTGCAGGCGACGCAATCAAACCGATCGTGTTCAGGTATGCCCACATGCAGAACGCGACCGTTGACGGGATTCTCGAAGGCTTCGAAGTCAATCAGGATAAAGAAAAGGATCTCGTCATTATCACGGGAACCGTTCCTCAAGATATCGGTGACCATGTGCTGACCATAACCGTAACCGCACAAGGCAACGACAATAACGCCGAAGCTAATGCCTCCGTCAACATTTCGGCAAATCCCGACTATTCTTCTAGCTCTGTCTCTAGCAGCAGCGAAGTTTCCCCAAGTTCGTCTTCTGTAGCATCAAGCAGCAGCGCCGCGGAGTCTAGTAGTAGTGAAGCTGCCGAAAGTTCTTCAAGTGAACTCACGACTGCGATTTATGTTGTGCAAAATATGTTCAATGTAAATTTCGTGAACAACGAATTGAGCGTCACTCTTGCAAGCGTGCCCAGTGCGAACTTGCTGATATTCGACATGATGGGCCACCTGCTCGAAACCCTCGATGTTGGCGCTTCGACTACAATCAACCTCGGCCACCTGCCGCGCGGTACACTCCTCCTTAGAATTTATGGCCAGGGTTTTGCCGAAACAAGACAGATTGTTGTCAAATAAAGTAAACGGACTGCCCGTATAATTAAGATATTACGCTTCTTTCCCGAGCACGGCGCGGGCGAGCTGGTCGGCGCACGATGTGGGCTTCCCGCCGCAAGTGCTGCCGACACTCACGGCGACTTTTTTTGTTTTTTAGTATTTTCCCCTTGACTCGTCCCTTGGGGCAGGCCTTATATTTCTAGCAGATTCGAATCCTAACCAAAATCGTACGATGACAAACTACAAAACCAAACTCAAAATCGGAGAGTTCTCGCAGCTGATGCAGGTGACGGTAAAGACCTTGCGTCACTACGAACAGAAAGGTCTGCTATTGCCCCACGACGTGGACAACCTGACGGGTTACCGTTACTACAGTATCGATCAGATGCAAAAGTTGAAAAGCATCCGCGAATTGCAAAATCTCGGATTCTCGCTGGACGAAATCAAGGAACTGTACGAAGACGATTCGCACACGCCAAGCATCCACCAGATGGAAGAGAAAATCAAGGAAACGGAAACACAACTGAAACGTTTGATTGCCCGCCGCGACCAACTGCTCAACTGGAAGAATTCTCTAAAGGAAATGAATACAGTGGATAAATTCAGCATCCAGTCTCTGCCGGAAATCATCGTGGCAAGTCATCGGGAAATCATTCCCAACTTCGAAGTGCTGGGCCCCATGTGCTACGAAAAAATCGGCCCTGAAATGAAACGTCTCGGTTGCAAGTGTCCCAAACCCGAATACTGCTTTACTGTCGAACACAACAAGGAATACACCCCGACAGATATCGATATCGAATACTGCGAGCAAGTTGTAGAAATGGGGACCGACAGCGACATTATCAAGTTCAAGCGCATTCCGGCTGTTCCCAAGGCCCTCTGCATGAAGCACATCGGCCCTTATGAACGTTTCTACGAGTCGTTCATCGAAGCATTCCGCTACATCGAAGAAAAGGGGTACAAAATCGCGGGAAAGCCCCGCACCAGCTACATCGACGGAGCCTGGAACCAAGAAGACCCTGAAAAATGGCTCTCGGTTATCCAGATTCCCATAGAATAAACTATATCTATAGTCTGCCCCATCTTGGGGCGGACAGCAAATTTATTAAGGTGACCAAAGTTCATTATGGCAAAAGAAATTGATCCGAAAAGTACAACTCGAGCAAAAGCGTTTGAGTTTTGGATGCAGGCTCCAAATCCGATGGTGACATTTTTCAAATCGCTAAACGTCACAAGACTCGTGAAGGTAAGCAAGAAGCGCGGCTTGAAGTTCAACATGCTTATGGATTACTGCATCGGCAAGGCCGCGGCAAACGTTAAGGAATTTTACATGCTCCCGGTAAACGGCAAGCTTATGCAATACGATTCGATTGCGGTGAATACAATCGTGAAAAACGACGAAGGCGAAGTCAGCTCTTGCGACATCCCGTATTCCGAAGACTTGACGATATTCAACCGCGACTATCTCAAATACACAAAAATCGTGGCAGAAAGTTGTACGGATTGGGACTTGTCCGAGAACAGTATGGTCATCGGCACATCGGCCATCATCGATGCGGAAATCGACGGTGCCGTCGGCATGAATTCCGGCATTTTCAACAATCCGTTTATGATTTGGGGACGTTACAGGAAGCGTCTTTTCCGCTATGAATTGCCGGTTTCGTTCCAATTCCACCACACGCAAATGGACGGGGCTCACGCCGGGAAGTTCCTTGCGAACTTGCAAAAAGCAATCGATGAACTTCGATAAAAAAACATGAAAAAATTACGATTCGGAGCAGCGCTCCACTTCCTTATAGCTATTGGTCATGTATGCTGCCTGTTCGCTTTAGACGAGGCATTTGAAGCCTATGGAATTAAAGACTTTATGCATCAGATGGTATCAGGTCACGTTTGGATGTTGTACGCATTGACCATCGGTCTTGCCTTTGCATTCTGCGTGGCTGGACTTTACGCACTCTCGGCTACCGGCGACATTCGGCGCTTGCCCTTGACACGTATGGCAGTCATCACCATTGTTGTGCTCTACAGCCTTCGCGCTCTGGTTGGTGGTTTTAGCTGTATCAATGATTTTACTTGGTTGCGATGTGTCTCGTCCCTCATTCCCGCTGTTATTGCATGGTGCTACTGGCCTGGAGTTAGGAGAACTTGTGAAGCACGAAAGGAATATGGAAACCGATACTAACAAATTCCGAAAAAAAAGCGAAAAGGACTTGACGAGAATTTTTAAATAGTATACATTTGTACACGTGTTGTAAGGAGGAAATTTCATGCCTTTTGACTTTAAAAAAGAATACAAGGAATTCTACATGCCGAAGGGCAGGCCGGAAATCGTCACCGTCCCGAAGATGAACTACATCGCGGTGCGTGGCAGGGGCAACCCGAATGAAGAAGATGGTGAATACAAAAAGTCTATCGAACTTTTGTACGGAATTGCATACACGATTAAGATGAGTAAAAAGGGTGACCACAAAATCGAGGGTTACTTTGATTACGTCGTGCCGCCACTTGAAGGATTCTGGTGGCAGGACGACGTTGACGGAATCGATTACAGCCACAAGGAAAATTTCCAGTGGATTTCTGTCATCAGGCTCCCTGACTTTGTTACCAAAGTCGATTTCGTTTGGGCGATTGAAGAAGCGACTCGCAAAAAGAAAATGGACTTTTCAAAAGTCGAATTTCTAGAAATCGAAGAAGGACTTTGTGTGCAGTGCATGCATTCCGGCTCGTACGATGACGAACCCGCGACAATCGTTGCAATGGACAAGTTTATCGCCGATAACGGCTACGAAAATGACATCTCGGACACGAGGCGTCATCACGAGATTTACCTTTCCGACGCGCGCAAAGTCGCCCCGGAAAAGTTGAAAACAGTCATCCGCCACCCGATAAAGAAGAAATAAAGGAGAACTTATGGAAATGAAATTTTGTCAGAGCTGCGGAATGCCGCTCACACCGGAAATCTTGGGCACAAACGCCGACGGCAGCAAGAACGAAGAATACTGCATCTACTGCTACAAAGACGGTGCATTCACCGGCGACTTCAACATGGAGCAGATGGTCGAATTCTGCTCGCAGTTCGTCGATGAATTCAACAAGAACACCGGCAAGAACTTGACCCGCGAAGAATACAAGGTGGAACTCCGCAAGTATTTCCCGACGCTCAAGCGCTGGCGCCTCCCTGCGGACCAATTGCCGCACGCCACTTCGCCCATGAAGCAGAAGTTCATCGAGGAGGTCAATGCGCTTAATATCAAGGACATGCCGACTATCGACAACCTCTTTGTGCTGCAGGGTTCGTTCATCAATCAGGAATACAAAATTAACGGCAACAGCGTCAAGCTATTGGACGATAACGCAAGCTATTGGGGCAACCAGGTCGAAAAGCAAAACGCCGAAGGCCGCTGTTTTGGAATCGCCTGCGACGAACGCAACATTCTCGTAAGCGAATACGGCAAGAACGGAGCCGATGCCGAAATTGTCGTTTTCAAAAGACGGTAGCGAATGGGCGCGAAAGTCGCCCTGCTTGAATTTGGAAAGGTAAGAAATAGCTATTTTTATAAGAAAGGAAACTTCTTATGAATAAATGGGCTAGGAATTTTGCGAGTGCAATTTCAGTAATGAGTTGTGCTTTCGTACTCGGCTGTGGTGATGATTCGTCCGGTTCTAATTTCGATCCTAAAATGCAGACCGCGTTTTCTATGGAAGAACTCGGGGATTGCGGAAAAGGACAGGAAGGCGATTCGGTCTATGTCAACGATGAAGACATCTACGTGACATGCAAGGATGGCTTCTGGATGATGTTCGAATTTACTGAAGAAGACCAGGACCCACCAGAAGAAAAAAGCTCCGGCAGTAAAGACAACGGTTCGAGCGGTAGCGAAGCGAAGTCAAGCTCCAGTACGCCATCGACGAGTTCGGGGAACGAAAAATCCTCGTCTAGCCAGATTACAACCTCGCTGAACTTGTACGTCGCCGCAGATGATACCTTGATATCCTTAAGGTACCTGCAAGATTGCAACAGCAGTCATGAGGGAAAATTCGTGTTTGTCGCTTCGTTGAATGGCTACTTGCGTTGCCATGACGAACACTGGGAAGAGTTCGTGCCCACCTTGGATGATGCTCCGAAATCTTCGGCTTCGATGAACGATCCGCGCGCCGGTAAGTCGGATTTGTCGAACTTTTTCGAGATGGATTCCTTGACTATTTACAGTAGCAGCGCCCAGTATTCCTCCGAATACGATACGACCATGGCGAATGCCGAAAGAGTCCTGGGCTTGTGTGCCGGCGATAATCTTGGCAAGGTCGCTCTGGACAGCGAAAAGGTAATCAGAGTTTCGCGCAGCGACCTGTACTATTGCCTGAAGGGTGTGTGGATTCCGGTATTGGCCGAAAATGCCGATACTTACGGTTTTGGAACCGCAACGAACGGCACCTTCAAGGAAGGCCTGATGGGAACTCCTCAAAAGTCCATGTCGGCATACTGCGACAAGGCGTTTTCCAACATCACGCACGGGGTATATGTCTATGACAACAAGTGGAGACTGGCCGATTCAACCGAACTCTGCTTCAACAAGATGTGCTCCGCTGCAAATATTGGAGAATTAGCGTACCTCGAAGATATCCCGTTCACATGCCGCGAAAAGAACAGGTGGTCCCTCTCTAACATGTATGAGCTTCCTGTAGAAAAACACTTCAACAAGAATGTTTCTTACGGAACCTTGATAGATGAACGTGACGGACAGACATACAAGACGGTGCAGATTGGTGATTATGAATGGATGGCGGAGAACTTGAACTATGCGGGGGTGGATTCCGATGTGGGCGAGTGCTACAATCAGGATCCGAAAAATTGTGCCATTGCCGGTCGCATGTATACTTGGCTAGAAGCCATGCGGTTGTCTGCGACTTACAAGAGCACCATATTCAAGGATACTTTGGATTGGCAGGGAATCTGCCCTGTGGGTTGGAGAATCCCCCTATCTTCCGAGTGGAATTTGTTCTCGAAAGCCGAAAAAAATTCCTTGGCTGAATGCACCTGGGTTTCCGATGTCGACGTCTATAAGAATATAGGACAGTTCAATGAAGATGGGATGACGATTCTCCCGACAGCGCCTGGAACAACTTATCATCAGGCCTACTTCTGGTCTACAACGAATAGAGCGTATGAGGCATACGAGGGATCTTTCCGCGTGGGAAGATCTTATGTCAGTTATTTTATAAAAACTAGTGCCATTGCAGTGCGCTGCATCAGAAGTGTAGGGGGTAATGACTGATGAAGACTTTAACGAAAATCCCGTTAGTTCTGGCTGCGATTTCTGGAATGGCCTTCTGGTGTTGCGGCGGCGATAGCTCTTATGCCGATATGTATCAAGGTGAGGGCGTTTATACAAAGAGCATGGAAGACTTGGAAGCGTACGGATGTGACAATTCCAAGGAAGGTGTCATTGTTTACCTGTCCGAAGAAAACGAGACCGTCATTTGCACCAAGGGAAAGTGGACTGTCTATCAGGATTGGCTGGATAAGCATCCCCAATCTTCGAGTTCGAATAAAAAATCGAGTTCAAGTACAAAATCAAGCTCGAGTGCCAAGTCGAGTTCCAGTTCGAACCGGTATTCTTCTAGCGTCAATATCGATAGCCTTGGCTCGGTTTCAGGTTTGTCGGATTTGCCCGAGTGCGATTCCTCGATCAACAAGGCGGCCGTTTATGTCAAAGCCTTGGATCGGACTCTGAAGTGTTTCTCGAAAATCGGCTGGATCGAAAGCGAATTTAACGCCGTATTGGATACTTCGCGCTGGGATGAAGCTCCCAAAGAAGATTGCGAACTCGAAGGAGATGAGTACTACAATTACAGCGTGAAGATTCGCTATGTCTGCAAAGACTTGAAATGGATCCCCTATAGCGACTGGGCCCTTGGCTCTTTCCCGGAATCACCTGAAATCCCGTCTTGGGATTCTACGATATTGGATCACGAACTAGAACACATCATAACGGATCGTCGCGATTCTGCGTTTGGAGAGTGTACTGCTGGCCGCGAGGGTGAATTCATCTTGAACGAAACCCTGGGGTATTCCAAGAACGGTTATTACCAGTGCAGCGAAGGGCATTGGTACATCGTTCCCGATTCCGTTGCCGATACTATTGGTCTTAAGCCCATTGGTGAAGGGTCGTTTGCTATAGCGAGATTCACTAGGGACTCCTCTGGATGGGATAGGCCTAAGTTGCCCGATCAATGCATTGTGAAGGGTGAGCCGGAAGCTGCCTACTATGTCTACGACGGGGGCGCATGGCGTAGAGCCTCGTATTACGAAATTTGCGAACTTCATCCTTGCCTCAAGGCGAACGAGGGAGATACATACAACCTGTTCGGTTTCACGTTCTATTGCCGCAATAGCAACTGGGAACAAGATGGCCCTTATAGTTTCAAGCAGAGCGATATTTTTGCTAAAGATAAAGAATATGGCACAATGACAGACCCCCGAGACGGCCATGTTTACAAGACTATCGATATCGATGGAAATACCTGGATGGCCGAGAACCTCAACTATTACGACAACTCGGGATTTATGTACCTGGAAAGCTATTGCCATGATTATAATGGAAGCGAGTGCGGGCTTGGTGGCCGTAGCTATTCCTGGGTCGCTGCGATGGCTATCGATACCGTTTACAAGAACGAACTTATTCCCGATAGTCTTATAACGCTTCCGTACCGGGGTGTTTGCCCCGAAGGCTGGCACATCCCGAGCTATACGGAATGGGAAAACCTCTTTACGGAACATTCTGTCACATCCCTGGAATCGGAAGCGGGCTGGCTTTATTCCTGGACCGATTATGTCGTTTCTGAAAAGTGGAATTCGACGGGTTTCTCTGCTTTCCCGACAGGGCTGGCTGAATATAACACGAGCGCGTATTCAGGAAGATGGGTCTGGAATTCTTCGGGAAATCGGACTGAATTCTGTACTGCATCACCCAGTAAAGACGATGTGTCGTATTCTTACCATGCTTATATGACATCGCGTTATGCCGGTCTTTATAAATACTATAGACGAAATGGATGCTTTGTCAGGTGTCTTAAGGACTAGGGGGATTAAATAATGAATAAGACTTTATTTTTCGCTATATTGGTTTTTATCCTCTCTGTCGGACAATCCCTCGGGGCGCCTGTTCCGTGGCCGGTTAAGCCTGCAAAGACATTCTTCAGGGCGGATGGTGGAATCATGGAAATCTCCACTCCCGAAGAATTTGCTCTTATGGTGGAACGCCTGAAAACAAACCCGGATGAATCGCAATATTACATTTTGAAAACGGATATTGTGATAAACAAAGGTGACGCGAAGACCTGGGCGAAAAATCCGCCTAAATACGAGTGGATTCCTGCAGGATTGCCTGCCGACACTCCCTATGTTAATTTCGATGGAAATGGACATACCATAAGCGGTATATACATAAATACGGAAGATAGTTGCCAAGGCCTTTTTGGTGCGATAAGGGGCTATGTCTACAATTTGAATATTGTCAATTCGTATATCAAGGGCGGCAATAATGTCGGCGCGCTTGCAGGCTCCGTTTGGGCTCCGGTAAATGTATATGTCGATGCCATTGTGGAAGGAAACGATAACGTTGGCGGTATTATTGGGAAAGCTTCCCAAATGGTTTCGAATGGCTTGGTGTTCAAGGGTTCCGTGAAGGGGAAAAACCATGTCGGTGGCATTGTCGGGGCGGTAAATTCTGGAGAAATGAGAAACAGCGATAATTACGGTTCTGTCTATGGAGAACGAAATGTCGGTGGCATTTATGGGGGCCTTGATAAAACTGAAATGAAAGCGATTAACCTTAAAAACTATGGCACCATTGTTGGCAAGGTTAATGTCGGGGGTATTGCGGGGGTTAATTCTTTCAATGAAAAGCCCGAAAATAAAGACGCGTACCCGATCAGGGCGGGGTTCCTGAGAAATATGGGCGAAGTTATTGGCGAAGATACAGTTGCTGGAATTTTTGCAAAGTATAGCCGTCCCAGAAATGTTTATTACATTCCTATGAAATACTCGTACAATGCGGGAAGGGTCCGTGGCGTAAGCAGTGTGCAGCCCCTATATGAGGCTCTTTACAAAGACTCGGCTTCTTGCTACAAGTGTGTGAACTTCAAGGAAGTTTATGAAAACGGGGGCTTGGTTGCAGAAAAGATTAGGGAAAGCCAAATCGACCTTTATGTGGATTCGCTGGGCCCAAGCTTTATACCCGATTCGGGAAAGGTGAAAATCAATGATGGCTTCCCCATCCTGCTTACCGAAAACAAGAACTTCAAATACCTGGCAGGCAAGGGAACCAAGGAAAGCCCGTTCCTGATTTCTTCACTTGATGACTTGATTAAGTTCAAGAAGCGTTCCCAAGCCTATACATTGCAGGAAGCGCCGTATTACAGGCAGACGGAGGACATCGAATGGGATGCCTCGATGAACTGGATTCCAGATACTTTGTTTGAAGTCGACTACGATGGTGGTAACCACAAGATTTCGAATTTGTATTCCCACAACGAGAATGGGTGCGGTGCATTTATAGATTCTGTGAAAACTGCTGTCTTTAAAAACCTGTTCCTCGAAAATGCCGATGTCATGGGTGCTGTCTATGCGGCAGGACTGATTTGCCATGTGGGTAATGTTGAAGTCTCGAATTTGAAAGTATCTGGAAGTGTAACGGCTGCTTATCATTATCGCGAGACTTTGTCGTGGATGAGCCGTGCGGCTACGGCAGGGGTCGTTGCGACGGCTATATATGGGACAATCCGAAATACGGTCAATATGGCTGATGTCTCCGCTTCGGAAAATGCGGGTGGCATTTTTGGAATGCGGCCTAGACTAGGTACGGTAAACCTTTACAATGTCGTGAACAAGGGAAACATAACTGGGCGTTTCTATGCGGGTGGCATTTCCGCACAAGATGGGAATATCCTGTATGCCGAAAACTACGGAGATGTTTCTGGCTCGAGTTACGTTGGAGGTATTTCGGGCCTTCCGGCTTCGGTTAGCAAATCGTTTAACCGCGGGAAAATTACGGGTTATGACTATGTCGGCGGTATTGCGGGAAAGGCGGACATATTGCACGATGTGTATAATGCTGGCTCCATCGATAACTTGGGAAACCCCTTGAAGGTTGGTGCGATTGTTGGACAGGGGTTGCGTTATTATGGAAAACAAAATGGGATTTGGTCCTCGAATGTAGCTGGCGTCTATTACCAGAAAGATGGCCTTGCGCTTGCGGGGCATATGCCCGACAGCGTCAATGTAGTGGATTCAGCGAGCTTTACAGCAACGGAATTCAAGGATAAGGCGACTGCCGATAAGATGGGACGCACCTTTAGGGCCGACGAAGAAAATGTTAACGACGGTTACCCTATACTCGCGTTCGATTTTAAGGGAAATGGTTCCGAAGCAAGCCCGTTCCTTGTCGAAACTAAGGAAGATCTGATGCGTTTGTCCGATCTGTTGCTTGATACGCTCATGAGAATAGTCTATGCTAACAGTCACTTCAAGCTAACGAGCGATATCAAGTTTGATTCTACGGATAAATGGATTCCGCTGGGATATTCGGAAAGACTTCCATTTGGAGGCTCGTTTGATGGTGGTAATCATACTGTTAGTGGCATTGTAAGGCGGGATTCTGTCCATGCGGGATTCTTTAATTACCTGTATAAAGCAACTGTCAAGAATTTAGGTGTAAAGGATTCCCGTTTTACGGCGGATCATGCCGCTGCGATTGCTGCGTATGCAGTCTCGTCGACAATCTCTAATTGCTGGAATGATAATTCGTATGTATATGCGAATAAGTATGGGGGAGGAATTCTTGGCTATGTTTGGACAGGAGCACGCATCGATAGGGTCTATAATACGGGAACCATTGAAGGACGTTCCAATATCGCGGGAATTGTCGGTTATTTGAGTCTGTACCAAACAACGGATTCCTATCTGGTAAACGCTTACCATCGTGGCACGGTGAAATCTTCGTCCAATTCATCGATATACGGTATTGCCTACATAAATGGAAGTGCTATGGGTGGGTCGAATATCCTCGTCAAAAATCTCTATACGACGGATACCACAAGGTACATGATATCGTGCAGTGCTAAGTCTTGCGATTTTAACTCCATGTTCCACATCAAGCGAAATGACGAGGATTCGACAGGCCTTTCTGCCGAAGAAATGAAGACGAAGGAATTTGCAGAAAGGTTGGGAGATGCATTCGCTTTTGATGAAAAAGGCGTGAATGGCGGGTTCCCCATATTCTCTGGCAAGGAAAGCGTAATTCCCGGGGCTAATAAAGATAGCGCCGAAGTTGTAATCCCTGTGCAACAGAAAAAAGTCCCGAGTGCTTTTGTAGCAACTGCAGGCGACAAGAATATATTGCTGCAAGGGAATTTGCAAGGCAAAAAGATTGCTGTATTCGATGTGAAAGGCTCGAAGGTTTGGATGGGTACTGCTACGGCGAATACGCATTCTATTCCTGTGTCGAGGGCTGGCGTCTATCTGGTTCGCTGTGGCAAACAGACCGTAAAGATTGCCGTGCGGTAGAAACGGATATAATGAAAATCGAAATTGCGGCAAAAGATGATCTCTTGCCGCATACCCGCGCATGGCTCGATACCAGTGGCGATGTGCCGCAGACCGTCTCGTTCTTGGAAAAGGTCTTACTCGCTGATTAGCGCCTGCCTCGACGTTTGTAGTCGGCATCGATTTTCTGCTTCCACCTGCGTTCGTTTGCGCGGTTTTGGCGGATGTCGCTTATGAGACAACATTCTGCATTGTACATCATGCGGATTCCTTCGCCATCATTCACGTAATTCGCGGCGCGGGTTTCATCGATACCGAAGTTCCTTGCGGTTTTGAAAATTTATAGGATTAAATAAAAACTTCCTTTTAAAATTAAGCCCAAAAGATCCCCTTCAGGCTTTTCTTTGACGACTATTCCATCTTGCTTCCCTGCTATTCAAGTTCATATTCAAGCGCATTGTCAAAAAGAACTTTGAATGAATCGCGCAAGAATGGAGTTACACCTGCCCGCTTGATGACAAAGTTTATACTGACAACTTCTAGAATGGAATAAAAAACTATAATTGTAGTTATGAAAAAGTTCTTTTCACTATTGGCTGTGTTTTTCGTACAATTGTTCGCGGATACTCCCGAAGAATGGATTGCGAAGGCGAATGGCGTGATTAAACAAGAAATTCGTGCATCAGGTAATTCCATTCGTTCTGTCTATTCCTTTGAAAGCCTTAAGGAGGCTTCGACGATACTGGATTCCGCACTCAAGAGGTTCCCTTACCGAATCGATGTCTGGCTCGGACAGGTTCAGTTGAACGGTGAAATGGAAAACTGCAAGGCGCAGGTCGAGTACTTCGAGAAAATCCATGAACTATTGAAGACGAAAAGGGACAAGTGCGAACTCAAGGACGGAGAAAAAATTGGCAATGCAGACGAACTTCTAGAAAAGGAGTTCACCATTGCCGCTAGAAAGCACTTCGAATCGGAGAATGATCCGTGCTACGAAATGCTTGCCCGCCAAATGCTCAAGTTTCTCCCCAACAGTGTAGAAGCGCTGAACGCTATGAGCGTTGTTCATTTGCTCCAAAAGAGTGACAGCGCGATAGTGTATCTAGAGCGAGCTTACAAGTTGAATACTTCTGACTGCGTTGTGATTCACAATATTGCGGAATTTTATAAACGCAAGGACAATAAGAAAAAGTACGAAGAATACACGATGAAAGAAGCGCTGATGTGCCGGCAGAAGTAGCTTGTAAATAAGTATTTCCCGACCCTCAAACGTTGGAAATAGCTTCTTTCCCGAGGACGGCGCGGGCCAACTGGTCGGCGCACGAAGTGGGCTTCCCGCCGCAGGTGTTGCCCAGGAGCTTTGCCGCGATATCTTCGGCGCTCATGCCTTCGCAGAGCTTTGCGATTGCCTTCAGGTTGCCGTTGCATCCGCCCGTAAAGCGGATGTTCCTGATTTTGTCTCCGTCGCGCGTAAACTGGATTGTTGTCGCGCAAACGCCTCTGGTCTTGAAAGTCTCTTCCATAATAAACTCGTTGCAGGTTTGTTTGTTGTCATCCTCGACCGTCAGGGAGGGGATCCATTTTTTGATAAATATAGAATGTCTTGGCGCTGGGCGAGAGGACTTGGCAATCTCTAGCTGTTTTTATAGATTATAGCAACAAAGCATATCGCAGTGGATTAGGTATGAACATTCTGATTCTTTCGGGTAGCCCGCGCAAGGGCGGCAATACGGATTTATTGGTGGATGCGTTCGTGAAGGGTGCTTCGCAAAAGCATCAGGTCGAAGTCGTCTCCGTTCACGATCACAAAATCAATCCTTGCGTCGGTTGCAATATGTTGGAATAAATTCGGATAGGGACAAATTCAAAGGCCACAGAAATGTTTGATATTTCTAAAATGAAATGGGTCAGGGAACCCCGGAACTACAGCATCAATCAGGAAGGCGTCGAAATTGTGACCGCCCCGCATACAGACCTTTGGCAAAGGACCTACTATCATTTCAGAAACGATAACGCTCCGGTTCTGCAGATGGAAACAGAAGAAAAGTTCTTTTCCTTTGTCGCCAAAACCGATTTTTCCGAAAGTCGTCATCGCTTCGACCAGTGCGGGGTGGCGCTGTATCTGGATTCGGAAAATTGGCTTAAGGCGTCGGTCGAATATGAGAATGAAAAATTCCAGCACCTGGGTTCCGTCGTGACAAACCGCGGGTATTCAGACTGGGCGACGACCGCGATTCCTGCAGATGTAAAATCCATGTGGTATAGGCTCAGCAGGCGCGAAGATGACTACTGCATAGAATGTTCTCGAGACGGGGTGCAGTTTTCCCAAATGCGGATTTGCCACATGCTCGAAGGAGCCGGAAAAATTCGGTTTGGCATATATGCATGCAGCCCGGAAAATTCCAGCTTCACGGCTCGATTTACGGATATGCTGGTGACGGAATGCGCATGGAAAGCGCACGACGGCCAACAACCGGATGCGTAAACGTAGATTTCCACCAAGTCGGCATCGAGCATCACCTTTACCCCGCGGATGGTATATATCCGCGATCCATAATACCACCTTTTCTGGTGCTGGGAGTTAAACTTTGTACACGGCCTTTTTCTCGGCGACTGCACAGGGGGTTATGCAGAGTTTTAAACCCATGGCGTTCAGCACACGCATGATGGTGTCGAATCTCGGATGCGCGTCTTCTCTTAGCGCCTTGTACAAACTTTCGCGATTCAGTCCCGCAGACGCGGCGATTTTTGCCATTCCGATTGACCGGGCTGCATCTCCAATGGCATGTTGCCAGAGGACGGGGTCGTTTTCGGCAAGGGCTTCTTCCAAAAAGAGTTTCACGTCTTCTTCTGTTTTAAGAAGATCTGCGACATCCAAATCAGAGACCTTTGCATCAATTTTTTTCATTGTTCAACTCCTGTCCTCCCACAATGTAGCCAATCGGCTACAAATTGTCAATAGGCCTGTGCGATTTTTTTGAAGGGGGAAGTCTCCCCCTCGCTTCTGCCCCATGTCATCCCCGCGCAGGCGGGGATCTCCCTGTGGCATACGCTACCCCCTCTAGCGGGGACACCCCGCAACGCCCCGACTGCAAAAAAACGGGATTTGCCTCAAAAAACTTAGGATTGCCATCTTTTGTCTTCAAAAAAGGGTATATTTCCGTTGTATGTCAATCAAGTTCATTTCGCCTAAAAAGTCCGTCAATTCCGCGTTTCTCAAGCTCCCTGTCCCCGTCGAAAAGATGGAGGATTTCAAGCTTTCGCTTAGGAATCTTTATAGCAAGCGGAACCCGGCGCAGGACGAAGAATACCACAAGGGCGAAATCTGGAACTTTTTACGCAAGATTTTTGAACCCGATTATTCGGTGCAGGTCAACCGCCCGATAGACTTGTGCGTTTTTAACGGCAATACGGCAAGTGCAAAGCCGGCGGTGATTATCGAAGCGAAATCGCCGACGAATGCGGCAGAAATGCTTTCGGCGGAGCATCCGAACGTAAAATCGTTGCAGGAACTCGTCTATTACTTTATGCTGGAATACGTGCATTCGGGCAATCACGAAATCAAGTGGCTCGCCATCACAAATTTTGACGAATGGTATTTCTTCGACGTTAAAGATTTTATCCGCTATTTTGGGAACAAGACGAAACCGATATACGATCAGTTCCTGAAATTCAAGGCGAATCAGATGAGCGGCAACAAGACATCCGATTTCTACAACGAAATCGCGAAACCCGCCATCGACGATTTCCTCGCCTCCTGCGACATCAACGTTGTGCATTTTAATTTGGAAGATGCTTGCAAAAACGTCATTGCGAGTCCCGGATCAAAGTCCGGGATAAACTCCGCGAAGCAATCTCCGCCAGCGTGTCATCCTGAGCGGAGCGTAAGCGGAGTCGAAGGATCTAAAAAGCTCCTCCCTCTTTTCAAATTCCTCTCCCCGGAAACCCTCCTCGCGAAGCCTTTCGCAAACGACAGCAACAGTCTCGACCGCAACTTTTATGCGGAACTCTTGCACATCATTGGCCTCGAAGAAGTAAAAGAAGACAAGGGCAGCAAGAAAGTCATCCGACGCAAGAAGCCCGCAAATCGCGACAAGGCGAGCCTCCTTGAAAGTGCTATTTATCAGTTAGAAATCAAAGAATCCGATGCGAATAAATGTGAAGAAACCGCACTTCGCCTCTGTATCACATGGATAAACCGCCTATTATTTCTTAAGTTGGTGGAATCTCAGATCCTTATGTATCAAAAGGGTGATGCATCCTACCGGTTCATGAGTTCGGACAAAATTAAGGGTTTTGATGAACTCAATATTTTCTTTTTTAAAGTTCTTGGGAAAAAGGTTGATGACCGTGACGCAGATGTAAAAGCTAAATATCCGAATGTTCCCTATCTGAACAGCTCCCTTTTCGAACCCACGGAAGATGAATCGAAACTGATGATTGGGAATCTCTTGGATAATGATCTTGAAATTTTCAACAAGACCGTTTTGAAGGACGAACGCGGCAAACGCGCAAAAGGCACGCTCCCGAATCTGGATTACATCTTCAAGTTCCTCGATGCGTACAACTTCGCAAGCGATGCCCAAGGCGGCGTGACCTCTACGAGCAAGACGCTCATCAACGCGTCGGTTCTCGGACTCATCTTCGAAAAAATCAACGGCTACAAAGACGGCAGTTTCTTTACGCCTGGGTTCATCACCGACTACGTGGCCCGCGATGTGCTGGAACGGACGGTAGTGCAGAAGTTCAACGAGAAAAAGTCCTGGAAATGCGAAAATTTGGAAGATGTCTCGGACAAGATTGAAGATATTTCAGAAGCGAATGAAATTGTTGATGACATCCGCGTTGCCGATGTCGCCGTGGGCTCTGGGCATTTTTTGGTGTCGGCCCTTAATCGCCTGCTTGCAATCAAATCGGAATTGAACATTCTATGCGATGCAGACGGCAAACGCATCAAACGTCGCGACCTGATTTTGAAAGTGGATAACGACGAACTTTCTGTTGTTGATGACGAGGGCGAACCGTTTGAATACAAACCGGGCAACGAAGAAAGCCAGCGGTATCAAGAAGCCTTGTTCAACGAGAAACGCCGCATTATCGAGAAATGCCTTTTCGGTGTTGACTTGAACCCCAACAGCGTGAATATCTGCCGTTTGCGCCTTTGGATTGAACTTTTGAAGAACGCCTACTACACCAAGGAAAGCGGCTACAAACAACTTCAGACACTCCCGAACATCGACATCAATATCAAAGTCGGCGATTCGCTGCTGAGCAAATACCCCGTGCAGAACGGACGCTTGATTGCGGATTATCTTACTCGTGATGAACGAGCCGACCGCAAACGGGACAGCCTCAAGAATAGCCTTATTGAATACAGACAGCTTGTGCAGGAATACAAAACGGGCAAGTCGCAGAGTTCCAAGATGATGCTCCGGCACAAGATTGCGTCGCTCAAGAGCCGAATGGTTGAAGACGGACAGATTGAAATGTTTGACGAATACAAGGGTTCTGCGGGTAATACCATCGATTTTTCCAACTCGCTCGAATGGATGTTCGAATTTCCAGAAGTTTTGGACGAAAAAGGTCGCTTTGTTGGCTTTGATGCAATTATTGGAAACCCGCCGTATGTGCAGCTCCAGAGCATAGGCGAAATGAGCGACGTCTACAGCAAACGCGATTACAGTTGCTATAACAAGTCTGCAGACCTTTATTGCCTTTTTGTGGAACGCGCCTACAGCCTGCTGAAAAAGAACGGATATTTCTCGTTCATCATGCCGAACAAGTGGATGCTCGTGGATTACGGCAAGGAACTGCGGCGATTCATGAGCCAGACCTCGCTCAAGAAAATTCTCAACTTTGGCGATGTTCAGTTCTTTGCCGATGCGACCATTTACGTGTGCATATTCGTATCGCAAAAGTCCGGCGACAAGATGCCCGTTTTGGCGTGCTCACTGAACAGCAAGATCTATCACGGCGAATTCGAAAAAGAAGTCAAGGCTGCGACATTCGAGTTCTCGACAGAAAATTTCGGAGCAAGCGAATGGAGCATCCGCAACAAACTCCACGATTCCGTATTGCAGAAAATGAACGTCGGCACGGCTCTGAAAGATATGCCGATTACAATTAATTACGGCTTAAAGACAGGTTATAATGATGCTTTCTTTATTGATGGCAAAACAAGAGAGAAATTAATTTCTGAAGATGCGAAAAGTGCTGAAATAATAAAGCCGTTATTACGTGGGCGAGATATTGATGCTTGGAGGACGGAAAAGGAAGATCAATATATATTATTCGTTCCGTGGCATTTCCCGTTACATTTGAATCCGAACATTGTCGGGTGTTCCAAAGAGGCCGAGACTGAATTTGAAAGGGAATATCCCGCTGTTTACAAACATCTGCTGAGTTACAAAGAAAAACTCTCAGCACGAAACAAGGCCGAAACAGGCATTCGCTACGAATGGTATGCATTACAGCGTTGGGCTGCTGATTATTATAAAGAATTTGCCAAACCAAAAATCATGTACCCGAATATGACTTCGGTATTCCCGTTCACCTATGACGAAACCGGCTCTTTCGGCAACGACAAATCTTTTATCATTACAGAAAAGGACAATTCGCAGAATTTGCCAAAGGGAACGGAAAACGTCATTGCGAACGAAGCGAAGCAATCCAGTGCAGAAACATCCGGCGATGTCATTCCCGCGAAGGCGGGAATCTCCTCTCCTAGTGGCTATAACTTACTGAAAGCCCTTCTTGCAATCTTTAACTCGAACCTCGTCAAACTCTGGATATGGTACAACTGCCCCGAACTCATGGGCGGCACCCGTGAAATCCGCAAAGCCTACTTCGAAAACCTCCGCATCCCCCTAAACAACACGGAACTCCTGCAGCAACTCGCCACCCTCGCCGACCAAATCATTTTCGCCAAGAAAAACGGTGAAGACACAACGGAATTAGAAAAACGCGTGAACGAAATCGTCTATCAACTCTACGACATTGCCGATACCGCAGAAATCGAAGCCGTGGAGAAAAGATAATATAAATGGAGATGTTTTATGTTTAGAGCATATGTATTGGATTTAGAAAATATTGCCCCTTTAATTAAGAATGAATCATCATTGTCTATTTATGATGATGTTAAAACCTCTAAGATTATAGAAACGTTAGAAAATATTCTTAGTGCTAAAAAAGCATTTTTGAACGCTAAAGAGTTGTGCGATTTATTCTTTCCTTCTGCTGAATTTCCCGTTTTTTTATCTCATTCGGGCCAGAATAAATTAAATGTGCGAAAATTTGCTCAATGGTTAAAGAGAAATTTCGAATTAAATGCGTTTATTGATTCTGATTTGTGGGGCTGTATTGCTGATTTGCAAAAAAAAATAGACGCAAAATTTAGTAAGGATGAATATGGAAAATATGATTATAAGAAAATAAATTATAGTACCGCTCATGTTCATATGATGCTTAGTCACGCATTAACTCAAATGATTGATTATTCAGAGTGCTTTATATTTTTAAAATCATCAGAATCTATATCCATTCAAGATACGCAAAAGGGGACATTTTCGCCTTGGATCTTTCATGAATTGGCAACTGTTGATACGATAAGAGAAAACCGAAACAGGAAATCTTTGCCCCAAGAGATAGCGAAAGTACACGCAGGAATGTTTTCAAAACGTTGTGATGAAAGTCTAAAAATATTTTACCCAATACCATACAAAAGACCTATTTCTCTTGTAAAGGATGATCTTGAAAATTGGCAATCAAATTTCATGAATCCTTATTCGGATAGGTTGAAGCGTATAATGAAATGTGCGGGTATGCTTTGTGAAGGTTATGGAGAAGAAATGGCTATCGCAAAAACGAAATGGGAAAAAGCTTTGAATTGGCTTTATAAAAACTATTAAAAATAGGGTGGTAAAGTATGAAACGTCAAGTCTTTTATAGTTTCCACTATAAGCAAGATTCTCGTCGAGTTGCTCAAATTCGTAATATTGGGGCTATTGAAGGAAATACGGCTGTATCTGATAATGATTGGGAAGAAGTAAAGAAAGGTGGAGACGAGGCCATTCGTCGCTGGATTGATGCCAATATGCAGTATCGCTCGTGTTTGATTGTCCTTGTGGGGGAACATACCTCGGAAAGACCTTGGGTTGACTACGAAATTCGACGAGCATGGAATAAGGGAATGGGTGTTTTTGGAATATACATCCATCGTATAAAAGATCCTTTGCTTTGTCGATATGGTTATATGGGGTTTTCTAATATGGGTGATAATCCCTTTGATAAAATATTCTTTGAAAATGGTAATCCATTATCTTCTGTGGTACCATGTTATAATCCAAATCCTAACGATGCATACAATGACATTGCAGAACATTTAGAAGATTGGGTTGAAAAAGCAATTAAGGTGAGAGGTTAAAGAATGGCTTTATTTAATATTAATCGTTTTGAAAAAATTGCACGTGAAAGTCGCGGTACAATTGTTGAAAGTGCTGCACAAGAATCTGTTAGACTCAATTCTGAGATGTATTGTTTTTCTCAGTTTGATGATTTAAAAAAGTATGATATTTTTCTGTCTCATAGCTATAAGGATCGAATAGCTGTTGCGGGATTGGTAAAATATTTGAAAAAGCAATATGGTTATGAAATATATGTTGACTGGATTGAAGATAATACATTAGATCGTACTAGCGTGACAAAAGAAACTGCAAATGTTATTAAAAACCGGATGAAAAATTGCAAATGTCTTTTTTATGTAACCTCCGAAAACGCTCCAAGTTCTAAATGGATGCCATGGGAATTAGGACTAATGGATGGGTTAAAGGGAAGAGTTGCTATTTGTCCTTTAATAAGAGGAACGTCTAGTTCTGATGTTTATCAAGGACAAGAATATTTAGGGATTTATCCTTACATATCTGAAAATCCAAAAAAGGGTTCAGATGAGTTGACTCTATGGGTAAATGATAACGAGGCTTGTTATGTTAAATTTAAAGCATGGCTTGATGGAAAACTTCCTTGTTTACACAAAGATGATGAATGAAAAAATAGGAGAAGTCTGTTATGGAACCAACAATTTTTAATAAACTTGTAAATCGACTTCAATCAGGCGAATTGGCGTTTTACATTGGGGCTGGTTTTTCTGTTCCATGTAAGTTGGTTGATTGGAATGGTTTGATTGAACCCTTAATTTCCCCTTTGAATTTAAAGCTCAAAAAAGATAAAGATGGTAATTATATAGGAAATGAAGATCTTATACAATTTGCTCAATTTGTGGCAAATCAGCCTGAAGGGAGAAAAAAAATAAATGAGGCTATAAGAGAGGGCTTTTCAAAAGGGGTAATTTCTGATAATCAGAAAGAATTAGCCAAGTTAGATGTGTCCGAAATTTGGACAACAAATTATGATCCGATGATAGAAAATGCGTTGCGTGAAAATAAAAAAGAGCCATGTGTAATTGTGAATAATAAGGATTTATTGGAAAAAGAGAAAAAGGGCGCTATTCCTATATATAAAGTTCATGGGGATTATTGTGATCCCGAAAATTGTGTGATTACAAGTTCCGATTATGAAGATTTTTTTGAAAATAAAAAAAATTTTATATACGCTTTAAAAACAGCTCTTATAAGAAAAACTTTTATTTTTGCAGGATTTAGTTTTAAAGATCCTGATGTTAAATATATTTTAGCAGAGTTAAGACATTCTTTAACAAAAGATAACATGCCGGAACATTTCTGGATTATTTGTACGCAAGATAAAAAAGATCGAGAAGTAGAATATGAGTTGTTTAAAGAAGATTTGAAAAAAAATTACAATATTACATCTATAGAAATTAATGATTTTAAGGAAATACCTCAATTGTTGCGAGATCTTTCTAAATATGCCAAAAGAAATCGTATATTCATTTCAGGATCATATTGTCGGGAAATTGATGAGTCTGATGATGATTATAAAAAACGTACAAATGATATCGACTCTTTTATAAGTGATTTGACGTCATCTTTGGTAGGAAAAGAAAATCAGATTGTATCAGGCTATGGTCTTGGAGTAGGTAGTGCTGTTATTACCGCGTGTTTACGGACTGCATATGAAAAATATTCAGCATCATCTAGTTCAAAATACCTTATAATGCACCCGTTTCCTCGTAATATTGCAAACATGGCGGAAAAAGAACGCCTTTGGAAATCTTATAGAGAAGAAATGTGTGATGAGTCTGGTATACAAATAGTTCTTTTTGGACGAAAAATAAATGAAAAGAAGGAAGTTGTTAATGCGGATGGAGTAAAAAAAGAATTTGACATAGCTCATCAAAAAGGACTCTTTATAATACCAATTGGATCAACAGGTGGAATGACGAACGTCATTTGGAATGAAATCTGCAAAGAAATGGAAGAATTTGGCTACAATTCAGATTTTTTGAAGACTAAATTAAAAAAATTAGGAGAGTTAGATTATGTGAAGAATAAAGCAGAATTGGTTGATTGCGTACTTGAAATAGTTAATGATGTTCAATCTTATAAAGGGTAATTATAGAAAAGTCTACTATGTGCTTGAATAATGATGTCCATTTAAACGAAATTTTTGATTTGAAAATTGATTCTCTTAATGATGTTTATAAATGTTATGTCGAATCTCAAAATAAAAGAATGCAAGACATTAAATTCGGTGTTCGAAAATATGGTGACAGAAGAATCAAAGACGAAGAAAAATTGAAATTTTATGAAAAAATAAATGACGACTTAAATAATGATTATAATGAGTCAAATGTAACTGTTTTTTTGTCTCATGCTCATGAAGACCTTAAATATGCATACTCTGTAGCGCGTTTTTTGAAGAAAGCGTATAATGTAAATGTTTATATAGACGCATTCGATCCTTTAATGCCTTCAGCGACGAATGCAGATACGGCTGATAAATTAATAAAAAAAATAAAAAGTGCTGATAGGTTTATTTTTGTTGGTACAAAAAAATCTTTTATGTCAAAATGGTGTAATTGGGAGTTGGGCTTAGGGGATTCCAAAAGCTTAAGGGGACATCTTGCATTTTTGGTAATGAGTAATCGGAATGAAAAAATGGGCAATTTTAACGAAAATGAATATGTTGGTTTATATCCGTTTATTTGGGATAAAAGTATGTGTGGTATTGAATCTAATGAAGATGTTTTATATGTTGGATATCATGGCCTCAATAACAACACTTATGTGCCGTTGAAAGATTGGCTAAGCAAAAAAAATAAATTTAGATATGCAAATACTGCGCTTAGTAATCGGAACGTTTCTCTAGTGGTTTTTTTTCTTTCAAAATTCAAAAAGCGGGCTGTCGAAGCAATGAATTTTGGAACTATTTCAGGAGCGTTGGAAAAAATGTCATTTATTTTGGGTATACCCTTAAAACAGTGCTATTGTGAGTTTAATCTTATTTTCAAAAGTGAACAAAATGGTTTTAATAAGTCTCTTCCTTCAAGAATTGCTTTGAGATGTTATAATGAGTGGAAGGATAAACCATTTGATGATTTAAAACAAGACGTATTGCACATAAAAGATGATTATGAGAGGATTTGTTATAATGACCTATCAAGAAGTTGAATCTTTAGCCAAATCTCTTTCTTATCGCGATAAACTCCATCTTGCACAGACAATGTTGCAAATGGCTCGAAAAGAAGAGGAGGAACAGAACTCATCAACAGCAAGGTTTGCTGCTGAATTTCCCAATATTGTTGAGCGAATTCGAAAGTCAAAGCCCGGGAAAAGAAAATCTTTAACTAGTTTCATCAAGGATATGTTCAATTTCCGAGGTGGGATTACAGATGAAGAGATTGACCGCGTGATTGACCAATTGCAAAAACAGAATGTAATTACGATAGATGATGTTGGTCGTGTAACCTATCAATAATTTTTTTGTTCCATTAGAAGGTTACCCATGCTTTTCACTCCCACTGGCACATTCTATTCCAAGGTTCAATTCAAGACCGAAGAAGAGGTCGAGAAGGTTGTCGCCCGCAACTTCAAGCTTCTCTTCGGAGACTATTCCATCTTGCTGCCGAAAAGTTTAATCCGGACTTCTGGCGGCAAGGGGACTGTTCCCGATGGCATCATCGTAGATTTCAAGGGAAACCGATGGTTCATCTTGGAGGTGGAACGCGGCGACCACGAAACGTGGGGGCATATTGCTCCGCAAGTCAGCAAGCAGCTTGTCGCGGTGATGAATCGCGAGACGAAGAACAAGATTACGGAACTTTGCATTGCAGAAATCGGAAAGCAGAAGGAGTTCTCGAAGCTTCTTGAATCCGACCTGAAAATCCAGCAAATCCATGTGCACGGTTTTGTCCAGAAGATTCTGGAAAAGGACCCGATTGTCTCTTTGCCGATAGACTATTCTCCGAGCGACCTTGAGGAATGGGCTTCGATGCAGAAGGTCGATGTGCAGATTCAGCATATCGAAAAATATATGAACGGCAAGGGTGAGGTGCTTTACGACTTCCCGGATTTGGAATTGACGCAGGAAAAGGAGTCCTTGAAGGCAACAGACAAGAGCAATGCTTTGTACGAGATTGTGAAGGCGGGGCTTTTGATCGTGGGCGATGTCGTGCATTTCGATTATGGCCCGAAGGGCAAACCAAAGGCGCATTTCGAAGGAAAAATCTGTTCCGACGGAATCGAGGTGGACGGAATCGTTTCTTCGGCCAGCGTCTCTGCCTTGCGTTGCATCCAGCAAATTAGCCCGTCGCGCACAACGACGAACGGCTGGGTCACCCCGTGGTCCCGTCAATGGCTGCTGCCCTCGTTGCCGGAGGCGCCCGGAACGGCCTCATTTTTTGGAAGAATAAGGATAGAAAGGAATTGAAAAATGAGTAACAGTTCAACCTATTGCCCTCGCCCGTCTAAAAATCTATTTTAACGCCTAGAGGAAAAATATGCGTATAGAAGAAATCCTTGCAATGGAAGAATCTCAGACTTTTGACCGCAAGAGCGTCAATATTGCTCCGCGCGATTTTTCGAACCATGTCTGTGCGTTCGCCAATGCGGATGGCGGGATTCTCGTTGTTGGAATTTCGGACAAGACTCGTAGAATAGAGGGTGTCGATCATCACAAACGCGAAGTAAATGAGCTGTTGCGAGTCCCGATGGATTTCTGTATGCCGACAGTCCCTTTCGCTCACGAATTTGTTGAGTGCGTTGATTATAAGGGGCACGCGAACCATGTACTGGTATTCCATATCGAAGCAAGTCCGTTCGTTCACGAAAATCAGGCCCATGATGCTTATTTGCGAATTGGCGACAAGTCTAAGATTTTGTCTTACGATGACCGTATGACTCTCAGTTTCGACAAGGGCCTGCGTTCGTTTGAAGATGTTCTTGTGCCGGAATCCGGTTATGATGATATTGATGAGGCTTATCTCAAAGAATATTTGAATTTAATCGGCTATTCTAAGTCTCCGCGTGAGTATCTGTTGCATAATAAGAACTTTGCTAAAGTAAAAGAGGGTGTTGTTCATTTGAGTGTTGCCGCAGTACTTCTTTTTGGCAAAAACCCGCAGTTGTTCTTCCCGCGTGCAAGAGTGCGTTTCATCCGTTATGAGGGAATCGAGGAAAAATTCGGTGCGGAAATGAATGTTGTTAAGGACGTAACATTTGAGGGGCGGATTCTTGAACAAGTTCAGAAGGCTGTCGCCTATATCCAGACGCAGATTAAGGAACGGACTTATCTGACTAAGGGAGGAATCTTCACGACGGAGCAGGAGTATCCTGAATTTGTCCGTACTGAACTTATTGTCAATGCTGTGACCCATAGAGATTATTCCATTCGGGGGACGGAAATCCAGATAAAAATGTTCGATGACCATCTTGTTGTCGAGTCTCCGGGGAACCTTCCGAGCCAAGTGAAGATAGAAACGATCAGAAACGCTCATTTTGCCCGTAATTCGCATATTGCGGAATACCTGAAGGACTACAAGTATGTGAAGGATTTTGGGGAAGGTGTTGATCGCATGTGTCGGGAAATGGAGGCGCAGGGATTGCCGAAACCAGAATATCGGCAGGATGCTTTCATTTTGAAGGCTATCGTTAAAAATTCGGGATTTGGGTCGAAAAACTTAGGGATTGATGGCGAAAACTTAGGGATTGATGGCGAAAACTTAGGGATTGATGGCGAAAACTTAGGGATTGCTCAGCTCAAATCTGAGATTTTAGATGCTAAGTTGAATGCCTCGGTAAGGGATAAAATATTGCAACTTGTGAACGAAATCCAAATAAATCAAGTTTTTGGTGCTGGCGATATTGTGGATATCTTAAAGTGTGCTCCGGCTACTGCGACCAATCTTATAAAGCGGATGAAAACGCTAAATATAGTGGAACCTGTTGTGGGCGCAGGCAAGGGAAAATACGTATTGCGCCGTGCTAAGTAGATTGTGCAATCATGAATCCACGCGAAGTTCTCGTATTAATCAAAGGAGATTTTCTAATCGGTGAATCGGAAGCGTAATTGTATCCGCAAAAATTTTCCGCAAGTTGCGGAAGAATTGTCTAAAGAGCCATGGAAACCCGAACCATGCAACCACTAAAACTTGAGGATCTTACCGTCCAGTTCGATAGCATCGTCCGCAGGTATTGCGACGGTGGCCTTATCGCTTACCGAGATGCGCGCTATTTCACGAATGACATGCTGAATCTTTTCGAGCGAATCGAAAGGCAACGCCTGTTTGTAAACAATGACGGAGCCAAGAATATCTTGGCTGTCGCGGTTCAAGAATCGCTCCGCCATGAGAGACGAGCTGGAAAAAATTTAGTCTCGTCAGTTGTTCGGAATTTCCGAACAACTGCGGCTGAGCCTAGTGTAAAATTTCCTTAAGCCCCTTGCCAGAATCCCAATATTATCTACATTTCAGCTGCGGTTCCTAATAGTGCAGGCTCCGAAAGGCATTTGATGATTGTCAAATGTTTTTCTTTTTTTCAAAGGGGCCACTATGTCTAAAAAGAAACTCGCTTCGTCAAAGAGCAACGCGAACCTCAACGCCGACTTCATAACGGATTTGAAGAGCATCGTTTCTACGGCACGGAATATGAGTTTTCGTGCGGCAAATCTGATGCAGGTCGCCTGCAATTGGCTACTGGGCTGGCGAATTGTGGAACAGGAACAGCAGGGAAAGGCTAGAGCTGATTATGGGAAACATGTTGTTGAAACGGCTTCCGAAAATTTAACTGCTGAATTCGGAAAGGGTTTCTCGATCGCATCGTTAAAAAGTTATAGGAAATTTTATCTTAATTTTCAGGGTTTACAGGTATTTCAAACTCTGCCTGTAGAGTTTAAGAAAGCGATTGCTGCAAAAGGGCAGGCATTGCCTGCCCTTTTTGAAAGTGAGGAAATAAGGCAGGCTCTGCCTACCCAATTGTCATGGAGCCATTACGAATGCCTTATGCGTGTCAATGACATCGATGCTCGAACGTGGTATATGCAGGAAGCCGCTTCGCAGCAATGGGATTATCGCACCCTAAAGCGGAATATTGCGTCTCAATATTACTATCGGTTAATGCAAACTCCCAAGGCTAAAAGGGCTACCGTTGTCAAGGAAATGAAAAAAATGACGGCCGATTATCAGAAGGAGCGTTCGGAGTTTATCAAGAATCCTTTGATTGCAGAATTTCTTGGAGTAAATCAGGATGCAGCGGTGACTGAGTCAACGTTGGAAAATGCGATTTTGAATCAAAAAGACCGAAGGAGATAACCCGACAATTGGCATAATTCTCTGCTCCGACACTAATGCCGATGTTGCTCGTTTTTCAACACTTGCAACAAATAAACGCATGTATGCAGCACAATATCTGACCTACATTCCTTCTAAGGAAATTCTGGCCCGCGAGATTGAAATGCAAAAGGAACAGTTTATTGAGCAATACGGAAACTTAAAGAAAAGAAGTAAAGCAAAGAGCTAAGGTTTCAGAGATTGTCGAGAACCATTTTGCCAACGCCGACATCATACAATTAGTAAAAAGCGGGGCTTAACCCTGCGTATTGCTAAAAGACGGCCATTGGGAGATTATGAATTAAGGGTTTGTCGCGTGGGTGTTTTTTTCTCGTTCCCCGCATTTTTCTAAATTATCCTCCGTAACAGTAAAGGATACGCTATATGAATATTCTCGTCGTTGGTAGCGGTGGTCGCGAACATGCCATCGCTCTTGCAGTCAAGAAGTCGCCGCTGTGCGACACTCTCGTGTGCGCTCCGGGCAATCCGGGCATGGCAAACCTTGGCAAGTGCGTGCCGGTGGATGTGGCTGACCCTGGTGCGATCGCTGACCTCGCCGTGGCCGAAAAGATTGACCTCGCGGTCATCGGCCCCGAAATTCCGCTGGTCGCGGGCGTGGTGGATGAATTCCGCCGTCGCGGGCTGCGTGCTTTCGGTCCGACTGCGGCTGCTGCCGCGCTCGAAGGCTCCAAGGCCTTCAGCAAGGATATCATGAAGAAGTACAACGTGCCGACGGCCGCCTTCGAGACCTTCACCGATCTCGCCTCCGCGAAGAAGTTCCTCGCCGAACACCCGGCTCCGATCGTGGTGAAGGCGTCGGGCCTCGCTGCGGGCAAGGGCGCCATCGTCTGCATGACCGACAAGGAAGCGAACGACGCTGTGGAAGAAATGCTCGGCGACAAGGCCGTCTTCGGCGAATCCGGCAAGACGGTCGTGATTGAAGAATTCATGGACGGCGAAGAAGCCTCCATCTTCGTGGTTTGCGACGGCAAGGACTACGTGATTCTCTCTTCGGCCCAGGACCACAAGCGCGTCTTTGACGATGACAAGGGCCCGAACACGGGTGGCATGGGCGCCTACAGCCCGGCTCCGGTGGTGACGGATGCTCTCCTCGAGGTCGTGAAGAAGACGATTATCGAACCGACCCTCAAGGGCATGGCCGCCGAAGGCAAGCCTTACACGGGCGTGCTCTATGTGGGCATCATGGTAACGGCAAAGGGCCCGAAGGTCGTGGAATACAACTGCCGCCTCGGTGACCCCGAATGCCAGATTGTGCTCCCGCTCTACGACGGCGATGTGCTCGCTTTGTTCGACGCTGCCGAAAAGGGCGAACTTGCGAAGCTCGGTGCTCCGAAGGCTCCGAAGGGCAGCTCCGCAATCGTCGTGCTCGCAAGCGCGGGCTATCCGGGCTCCTACGAAAAGGGCAAGGTCGTGACGGGTATCGAAGAAGCCGAAAAGAACGGCGCCCAGGTGCTCCACGCCGGTACCAAGATGGTGGACGGCAAACTGGTCACGAACGGTGGCCGCGTGTTCGGCGTGGTGGGCCATGGCGAAACGCTTCAGGCCGCTCTCGATATCGCTTACGAAGCCGCCGAAAAGGTTCAGTTCGAAGGCAAGTTCTACCGCAAGGACATCGGCAAGAAGGGCCTTGCAAGACTCGCGAAATAAGGAAAATTGGCTAGAGATTGCTTCGCTTCGCTCGCAATGACATGCATGTGAGGAACTAGCAAGGAAAAAGTTTTCTGAGCGTCATTGCGAGGAGTGAAACGACGAAGCAATCCAGGCCTGAAGGGATTAGTTTAAAAGGATTCAAAAATGGACTTAAAAGAAAATGCTAAGGTCGGTATCGTTGCGGGTAGCAAGTCCGACCAGGAAACTGTAGACAAGATCACCGCGGTGCTCGACGCCTTCGGCATCGTGTGGGAATTCAACATTCTCTCCGCACACCGCACCCCGAACGCCACCGCGAAGTATGCTCGCGAAGCCGCCGGGCGAGGCCTCCAGGTCCTCATCGGTGTTGCTGGCCTCGCTGCAGCCCTCCCGGGCGTGCTCGCAGGGCACACCATCCTTCCCGTTATCGGCCTGCCCTGCGCCGGCGGCCCGCTCAACGGCGTCGATGCCCTGCACTCCATCGTGCAGATGCCCCCGGGAATCCCGGTGGCAACAGTCGGCATCGGCAACGGCAAGAATGCCGGTTACCTCGCTGCCCACATCGTCGCCATCGCAGACCCTGCAGTCCGTGAGAAACTCGTCGCTTACCGCAAGGGCCTCGGGGATATCGAAGGGTAAGCCTGCAAAAATTATGAATTCGGATTTCGGAATTCGGAATTGTAAAAATAGGCGGCTTTGCCGCGACTATTTTAATTCCGAACTCTGAATTCTGAACTCCGAACACACTCATGCTCTCTCGTCCTTCCTCTCTCGTCTCTCGTCTAACCGCGGCGCTGCTCTTTGCGCTGTCTTTCGCCTATGCCGGTGAGCCCAACCTTCCCGAGGTGAATGCACCCTGGATGAAGGGAGAAAAGCTGACCTTCAGCCTTGGTTGGGGGTTCATTACGGCTGGTACTGCGACTCTCGAGGTCAAGCCGATTGCTGGCGGCAAGACGGAGTTCTTGACGCATGCGACGGGCAACAAGACCATCAATCGAATCTACCCGGTAAACGATACGGTGTACACCCGCGTGCGTAACAAGGGACTCATGACCGAAGTCTTCCGCAAGCGCCTGCACGAGGGCACGTTCCACAACACCTCTGTTATCCGTTTCGACCGCAAGGGTGAAAAGGCCTGGCTTTCGGACACCGTGTTCACCGACATGAAAACCCGCAAGACCAAACGCTCCGCCGATACTGCGGTCGCCATCCAGGGCATGGAGCACAGCATCATGTCGGCGTTCTACTACGTGCGCACGATGCCCCTCACGGTCGGCGATACGAGCCGTTTTTCGGCGGTGAGCGGCAAGAAGCGCTATGAGCTTAAGGTGCTGGTCCATGGCAAGGAAACGGTCGAAAGTGTACTCGGGAAGGTTCCCTGCATCAAGGTGGAACCTGTGCTCGACGGAGATGGAATTTTCGTTTCCAAGGGACGGATTTTCATTTGGTTGACCGACGACGACCGCCGGATTCCGGTGCTCATGGAGTGCGAAATTGCGCTCGGGAGCATCAAGGCAAAATTGCTGGAGGCAAAATAACGGGAGTTTTGTGGACTTTTGCTTACAAAAAATCTTAAATGGGAGTGTTTTTTGCTTTTTTTACATTTTGTTTTTTGCAAAACGTCCGCTTAAAAGTTATATTCGCAAATGCGATTATATAATCTGAGGCTTTTAATGTTTAAGAAAGTACTTTTGGCTTTGAGTTTGACCGCCTTCATGTCCTGGGCTCAGGACGATTTTGATGACGATGATGAAGGCTTCGTATCCGCTCCTGCCGCCGCATCTTCTGAACAAGAGGATGACGATGATGGTTTTGTTTCGGCGTCCGATGGTGGCGGTTCGCATGCTGCGATGGCCTCTTCCGAAGACGAAGAAGAAGATTTCTCCGATGTCGGTATGTCTGCCGCCCAGCGCCGTGAGATGGCCGAACGCAAGAAGTTTGAAGAAGAGCAGCGTCTCGATGAATACGCGAACTCCGAGCGTCGCCGCGACTGGCTCCGTAACCGTCTGATTTTCCAGATCGGTATGGGTTCCCGTTATCCGATCATGGGCGAAACCGGTATGGGTATGGGCATCGGTGCTGGTCTTGAATATATCCTGCCTTTCCACTTTGCCCTTTACGGCTCCTATGGTTTCCTTCCCAAGGGTACGGACAATGACTTCGACGAATGGGAACTCGAAGGTGGCACGGGCTGGAAAGCGGGTATTAACTATTATCTCTTCCCCAAGAACCCGCTGCACTTGGGCCTGTCTGTTTCTTACGGTACAGTCTATTTTGACCACGACATCAAGCCGGAAGGCAATGTTCGTTCTTTGATCAAGGTGAACGGTTTCCAGTTTGATGCGCTTATTACTTACCTGACCAACGAATGGTACTACCTGCAGTTCTCTATCGGTATGTATTACGCACCGAAGCTTGCCAGCACCCCGAATACAGGTGACGAAAGCACGGACAACCCGAGTTTCCGCAAGAAGGAAATCGAAGGAATGTGGAACGGCGAATGGGGCTCCAAGGTCGTGAACAAAGACGGCATGAGCAAGACGGGCATCGTGTTCGGCATTGCGATTGGCTATGCCCTGCCGGAACTCTTCCCGGATGACACCGAAAAGCGTCGCCGTGAACGTGAAAAGGCCAGGGAACGCGAAGGCCGCTAAGGTTTGAGTTTAAATGAGAGAATGGGTCGGCTATGCCGGCCCATTTTGCTATATTTGCGCCACACGCCCTTGTAGCTCAGTTGGATAGAGTGTCAGCCTCCGAAGTTGAAGGTCATGCGTTCGAATCGCATCAAGGGTATAAAAGGAATGCTCCCTTAGGGAGCATTCCTTTTATACTTTTTGATTTAGATGAAAATGCAAGTTCGACTGCCCCGCAAGGCGAATGAAGCGGGCAAGCTAGCTTGCCTATTTCTGAGCCGAGGGGCAGGTACACAAACCGAAGGTTTGTGTACAATCGCATCCTACACCAGCTTCACAATCAGTTCGTGCGGCTCGGCGTCCACCACCAGCGCATCGCGGAATTCGCCCACGTCGGCGTCACCCTCGATCACCTTCACGATGTCGTCGTTTTCCATGGAATTGCCTTCGGTGCGTCCGTAGAAATGGTATTCGCTTTCTTCGGCAACCTGGTCGATAATAACGCGGACTTTCTTTCCGATCATCGCTTCGGCGTGTTCGGCATCAAGTTCTTCCTGCAGGTCGGTGACGGCATCGAGCCTTGCGCGGGCCTCGCTCTCGTCGACCGCGGGCAAGTCCATTTCCATCACGGGGGTGCCTTCTTCGGGGCTGAACACGAATCCGCCCAGGTGATCGAACTTGATGTCTTCCAAAAGTTCCATCAGTTCTTCAAAGTCTTCGTGGGTTTCGCCGGGGAAACCCACAAGTACCGTGGTGCGCAGCGTAACGCCCGGAATGCGCTCGCGGATCTTGTGCAGAATGTCCACGAGTTCCTTCTTGCGGTAATTGCGCTTCATGTTCTTGAGCACGTTGTCGCTGGCGTGCTGGATCGGCATGTCCACGTATTTCACCAGGCGCGGCTCGTTTGCCATCAGGTCCAATAGTTCGTCGTCCACGAACATCGGGTACCAGTAGAGCGTACGGATCCACGGAATGTTCGTGTTGTCGAGAATGGCGCGTAAAAGTTGGGCGAGCGTGCCGCCCTTCTTGCCCTTTTCGCGACCGAAGTAAGTCGTGTCTTGTGCGATGAGCGTGATTTCCTGGACGCCCTGCGCTTCGAGTTCCTTGGCTTCGGCAACAATGTCTTCGATACTGCGGGAAACCTGCTTGCCGCGGATAAGGGGGATGGCGCAGTAGGCGCAGCGGCGGTTGCAGCCTTCGGCAATCTTCAGGTAGGCGTGGTGCTTGAATCCGCCCAGGTTCATGCGAGGCAAGTTCTCTGCATCGCAAGTTTGCGGTGCCACGATGCCCATCTTCTTCAAAAGTTCGCCCGGCCTGTAGGTGCCAACCCAGTAATCGACTTCGGGCAGTTCCTTTACTAGTTCGTCGCCGTAGCGGCCCGAAAGGCATCCCGATACAATCAGTTTCTGCTTCGGCTTTTTGCCGTTAATTTGTGCGAGAATCGCGTTGATGGATTCTTCCTTGGCGGCTTCAATAAAACCGCAGGTGTTCACTAGGATGTAATCCGCTTTGGCTGCCGTATCGCAAGTCGCAAAACCGGCATGCAGCATTTCTCCGACCAGGTTTTCTGCATCGACCTGGTTCTTGGCACATCCAAGATGAACGACAAAAACTTTGGGTTTCTTTGTAGGCATATTGCCAAATTTAGAAAATGAAACGTCCGTAAAAAAAGAAACACCGACAGAGCCGGTGTTTCCTGAAATTTAGAACAAATTCTCTTGTTATTCCCAGTCGTCGAAATTGTCGGCCGGTGCCGGGGCTGCGGGAGCCTGTTGGGCGGGCTCGGATGCAGGAGCGGGTTCCGGTGCCGGTGCAGGAGCCGGTGCGGGCTCGGGTGCGGGAGCGGGTTCCGGTGCCGGTGCAGGAGCCGGTGCGGGCTCGGGTGCGGGAGCGGGTTCCGGTGCCGGTGCGGGTGCCGGTTCAGGCTCAGGTGCGGGGGCCGGTTCAGGTTCCGGTGCGGGAGTCGGCTCGGAGTAAGAATTGTTGGAGTAGTTGGAGTAATCTTCATCTCCGCCGGGGTTACCTACGTCGTCGTTCTTGCTCATGTCCACCCACCAGGCGTAGTTGAGCGGAGAAAGAACCTGCTTGCCGTATTCCTGGGCGTTGGCGCTCGATTCGAAATAGCCGACGCGGATGCGGTAGTAGGTGCCTTCGAGTTCGCCCGGGTTTTCCACTTCGGCGATGTAAGCCTTCACGTTGCTTTCGGCGAGCTTCTTCACGATGCCATCGGCGGCCTTCTTGGAAGACTGGATGCTGACCTGGATGACAAAGTCGCCCTTGTCAAGCTGCTGCACGCTGCCGGTCGGTGCGGGAGCCTTTTTCTGGGCGTCTTCGGCTGCTTCGTCAGCCTTGGTGTTTGCGGAGAGGGACTGGAGGGGCACGAGTTCCGGTTCTTCGGCCTTCGGCTGTTCCTCGGCCTTGGGGGCAGGTGCCTGGGCGGCCGGCTTGGCCGGTTGCATCTGCGGAACGAGTTCTTCTTCGTCATTGCATGCGACTAGCATGGAGCCGGCAAGTGCGATGGCAGCGAGCGAAATGATTGACTTTTTCATCCAATTCTCCAATTTTTTTTGAAAAAACCGAGGACTTAAACTTTTTCAATAAAAAATATACATAAGTCTTTGATAATCCGCAAGTTATGATGAAAAAAATGTAAAAAAAATGCTTAAAAACGGACGTTTTTTTATACCCTTGACGAAATTCGTACAATTAGATATATTTGGCTATCCAAAAACGAATTTCTAATTTAACCAAAGGATAATCGTGATCGGCGTAATTGTTAAGTCCAACGAACCTTTCGAACGCGCTCTCAAGCGTTTCACCAAGTCTTGCGAAAAGAACGGCATCATTTCCGATGTCAAGAAGCGTCAGCGCTTCGAAAAGCCTTCTGAAGAAAAGAAGCGCATCGAAACTGCTGCCCGTCGCAAGCGCCTGAAGGAAATCGCTGACCAGAACCGCAAGCGTCTCTACTAGTCGTCGACTGGCTGAGCCAGTTTGCCGTAGTGGAATCGCCAAGGCTTTCTAGGACATCGTTTCTAGCCTTGTGTTGTAATGAGTCGTCGGTCTATGACCGGTGGCTCGTTGCGTGTTTTTAGAGTTTAAACCTTATTGCCGGGAGCGGGGCGTAATCCGCCAGGGGTAAAACATGAGCAGTGCATTGCTGACTAAGATTAAAGACGACATCAAGGCCGCCATGAAGGCGCACGATTCCGAGACTCTCGGAACGCTCCGTACCCTCCATTCCGACATCAAGAACGAAGCCATGAAGAACGGTGCCACTCCGGCCCAGATCGAAGAGACGATCACCGACGAAATGTGCGTCGACGTTCTTGCCCGTAGCGTGAAACAGAAGCAGGAAGCAATCGACATCCTCACGAAGGGTGGCTTCATGGACAAGATTCCTGCCGAAGAAGCGACCATCGCCCTGTACCGCAAGTACATGCCCGCCGAGATGACCGAGGACGAAGTCAAGGCCCTCATTGCAGAAATCAAGGCCGCGACCGGAGCCTCTAGCCCCAAGGACATGGGCAAGGTCATGAAGGAACTCTCCCCGAAGGTCAAGGGCCGTTTCGACGCCAAGCGCGCATCTGCCCTGGTGCAGGAAGCTCTTAAGTAGTCTCGTGGAAGCGCGGAAGTCGACTGACTATATCACGTTCGTTATCGTGGTATCCGCATTCGCGGTGTTGACTCTGCATACGAACAACTGCTTCTGGTTTTATTCCGGGAAAGAAGATTATTGGTTCTCGGCAAATATCATTGAATGCGTATTCTATTTTGCGGTCCCGCTGTTCTTTATGGTCAGCGGGATTACGCTTATGGATTTTTTTGACAGGTATTCTATGAAACGTTTCTTTGCGAGGCGTTTCATGAAGACTATGTTGCCTTTCTTGGTCTGGAGCCTGGTCGCGCTGGCGATAGATCTTTATACCGGAAAACGCTTGTGGTCGAATATCTCGATCAAGTCGGTGTACCAGGGGCTAACGGGCAACGGTTTCGTCAGCATCTACTGGTTCTTTTATTCTTTGTTCATTTTGTACCTGTGTATGCCTCTCTATGCGGCCGTAGAAAAAAGCAAGAGGAGGCTTGTGTTCTCCTACCTGGTCATTGCGGCTTTTGTATTCAATATCTTTCTACCCTTCTTGAAAAAAGTTTTCAATTCGGATTTGAATGTCATGTTCAGTGTTTCTGCATTGGCCGGATTTTTGATATGGCCGCTGTTAGGATGGTTGTTGCACAACTATGAATTCAAAAGGTGGCACAAGGCGCTAATCCATACTGCGGGTTTGATTGGCCTTGCGTTGCATGTTGTCGGTACTTATCATTTGTCGCATAAAGCGGGCTATGTTGTCGGGACGTTCAAGGGATACGAAAATGTTCCGTCGGTGCTGTATGCGACAAGCGTATTCGTTTTCTTGAAGGATGCCGGTCGTTGGGTGATGGAACAGGAACGTCTTGCAAACTTTGTCAAGGTCGTTGGACGGTACGCCTTCGAGATATACCTCTTGCAGTTTATCTTGCTCGATGCAGCGACAAGGATTCCCGAAATCGACAGGAACTCGCTCGTGTATCGCCTGGGCGCTCCGCTTGTGATGATTCCGGTGATTATTGCATTTACATGGTGCCTCAGGAAAATTCCTGTTGTAAGAAGGATCGTTCCATAGTATATTTTTCCTATGCCCACGTCGCAATCCAAAATCCAGGAACTGGAGCTGCTCTACAAGATTAGTTCCATTTTGAACCAGACGCTCGATTTCGAGAGCGTCGCGCACCCGATTCTGGAAGTGGTGGAATCCACGATGGGCGTGGAGCATGCGACGCTTACGCTGTACAACCGCCACACCGGTGAAATCTCCATTGAAATCGCGGAAGGCTTGAGTAGTCGCCAGGCGCGCAAGGGCCGCTACAAGGTGGGCGAGGGCATTACCGGCCGCGTGGTGGAAACGGGCAAGCCGATTATTATCCCTTCCGTCGCGAAGGACCCGGACTTCCTCGACCGCACGGGGCGCGGCAAGACGGAAGACAAGGCGTTCCTCTGTGTTCCCGTGATTATGGAGCACCAGGTGATTGGCGCCTTCAGTGCCGACGTGCAGAATCCGGTGGAAGAAGAACTTCCCGAAAAACTCCGCCTGCTAGAAATCATCGCGCAGATGCTTGCGGCTGCCGTGAAGCTCCGTCGCGAGGCCCGCGAAGAAAATGAACTCCTGAAGGCTGAAAACGAACGCTTGACATTGGAACTCAAGGACCGTTTCCAGCCCGATAACATTATCGGGCGTTCGAGCGAGATGCAGCGCGTGTACGCGCAGATTGACCAGGTTTCAAAGAGCCCCCTACCCGCGCTCATCGTGGGCGAGGTGGGCACGGGCAAGGGACTCGTAGCCGAAGCTATCCATTACCGTTCCGACCGCAACATGGGCCCGTTCGTCCGCGTCCATTGCGCCTCCATGCCGGAATCGGTACTTGACCGCGAATTGTTCGGCAGCGTGCGCGGTGCCCTCGTGGGTGTGTTCGCCGAGACGCCCGGCCGCGTAGAACAGGCCGAGGGCGGCACGCTGTTCCTTGACGAAGTGGGCGAGCTTTCGCCAAACCTTCAGGTGAAACTTCTGCGCCTGTTGCAGAACGGCGAAGTGGAACGCATTGGCGCCCGCATTTCTAAAAAGGTGAATGTGCGCGTGATTGCGGCCACCACCAAGAACCTGCAGCAGATGGTCGAAGAAGGAACCTTCCGCGAAGACCTCTATTACCAGCTGCACATCTTCCCGATTTATGTGCCGCCATTGCGTAACCGCAAGACGGACATCGTGCTTCTGGCGGACCATTTTGTCGAACATTACTGCCGTATCGTGGGCAAAAATGTCCGCCGCCTTGCCCGCACCACCATCAACATGCTCATGAGTTACCCGTGGCCCGGAAACGTGCGCGAACTCGAAAACGGAATTGAGCGAGCCGTCCTCGTTGCCGACGAAGACGTCATCTACCCGCACCATTTCCCGACCACGCTGCAGACCGCCGAAACCAGCGGCACTCCCGTGAACGGAAACTTGAAGCGTATGGTGGAGGCCTACGAGAAAGACATTATCTGCGATGCCCTCAAGAGTAGCAAGGGTAAGGTAGCCGCTGCGGCGCGCAGTCTTTCGACGACTCCGCGCATTCTTACGTATAAAATAAATCAGCTTGGTATCGACTTGTCCGCTTTCGGCAAGTAGAAACAAGTAGATTTTAGTTTGCCTTTTTTTCGGCGTTTTCGATGGCGCTTTCCGCTTTTTCTGCAGCTTTTTCAGCGGCGGCTTCGGCAGCCTTGATTTCGGCCTTCCACGGGGTAAGGCCTACCACGTTGTCTACGGGGAGCGAAAAGGCGATTCCCTGGCCCATGGTGTCAAGCCCCGCCTTCTGGTAAAGGGCGTGCAGCACGGCGTCCTTGATTTTCGCGTCGACCAGGATCATCACGATTTCCTTTTCGGGCTGGATGGCGATATGGAAAAACGATTCGGCTTCCTTGTTTGCCGTACCGCGGGCGTTCAGGATCGTACCGCCGCGGGCTCCGGCGTCTTTGGCCGCATCCATCACGGTTTCAGAGAATCCGGTATTTACAATACAAAAGATGACTTCGTGATTGAATCCGCTCATTTTTCATTTCTCCGTACCGCGTCGCGGTTGTCGCTTAAAAAGTTGAAAATGGACTTGCCGATAACACTTGCCATGGGGATGGTGTAGGCGATGCCCTTGCCGCCCACGATGGTGTTGAACTTTTCGGCTAGGCTGTCGAGTGCCGCGGCAAGCTGGTTTTCGCCGATGATGCTGATGATGACGGCGCGGTCGGAATCCGCAAGGCCCATTGCCGTTGCAATTTCGCGGGGGGCTGTCCCTTGCCCGAACAGCACCATCTGCATGTTCACGCCAAAGGACTGGATGTGGTCCATGTAAAAATCCGCCTTGGCACGACTCACCACCGTAATCAAAATCTTGAGACGGTTCATCGAGACTTTGGCTCGGGTGCCGCGCACGATTCTGTTCCGGATTTTTTTATCGATTTCCACAGCGCCCCCTACATAAAGTCGATAATCTGTTCGTCGTCGGCATCCTGGATGCGACGCATCATCATGCGGTTACGGAGTGCCGTTGAAACGGTGGCCCTGAAACCGAGTACCTGGATGGTAATCAATGGTGTCATCGCGACCATCGCGACAATGCCGAAAGCGTAGTTCAAAATGGAATCGCCACCGTCGCGGAGGCCTGCACAAGCGCCAATGGCTAGTGGCAGAATGAAACTGGAGGTCAACGGGCCGCTCGCCACGCCACCGGAGTCAAATGCGATTGCCGTATAAAGTTTCGGCACAAAGAACGAAAGTCCGAGAGAAATAAAGTAGCCGGGAATTAGGTAGTAGATAATGGGGAAGCCGACAATGATGCGGATCATCGAGAGCCCGATAGAAAGCCCTACACCGACCGAGAGGGCGATTAGCATCGAACGCTTGGTCACGAGGCCTCCCGTAATCTCTTCGACTTGCTTGTTGAGCACGTGTACGGCCGGTTCCGCGAGCACCACCACCATTCCGAGAACAAATCCTGCTATTACGAGTGCCTTTGGCATGGCACTCAGCTGCTTGCCCAGTTCGAAACCGATTGGCATAAACCCGACGGCGACGGCCGTCAAGAAAACCACCAACCCTACGAACGTGTAAACGATGCCGAATGCCATCGGGATGAGCTTGCTCCACGAAAGCCGAAGAACGGTCAGCTGTAGGAGCATAAAGAAAATCACGATAAGACCGAGGGCGATGACAACTTCCTTGGCGATTCCGATGATGGTGGGCAGAAAATTCAGACCGAGGCTTGCATCAATAGAGTAGGCCGATTCCGTAAGTTGGTAACTCAGGTCGCCTTTCGAAAAAATCACGAGTCCCATGAGGGCGATAATTGGACCCACCGAGCAGAGTGCAATCAGGCCGAAGCTGTTCTCGTTCGCGTTCTTGCCGCCAATGGCCCCTGCCACACCGACGCCGAGTGCCATGATGAAGGGTACAGTAATCGGCCCTGTCGTCACGCCACCTGAATCGAATGCAAGGGGAACGAACATTTCTTTTCCGAAAGAAAGCATCAGCATACCGAGCATGAACAGCATCAGGTAAAAGAAGATGATAATTGTCGAAAGGTCGCGCTTGAAAACGATCTTGATGATGGAAAGGGCGAGGAATCCGCCGACGCCGACGCCGATGGTTGCTATCAGGAGAGTCGGTTCCACGGCGGCTCGAACCTGTTCGGCAAGCACCGACAAGTCGGGTTCTGCTACGGTAATGAGCACGCCCATTACGAAACACACCGAAACTAGCAACTGCAGACGCCGTGATTTGGCGAGGCCGGATCCCACATGTTCGCCCATCGGGGTCATGGCGAGGTCGGCACCCAGGTTAAAAAGCCCGATGCCCCCGATCAGGAACACGGCGCAAATGCCAAAGACAATCAGCTGCTTGGGGGTAAATTGGACAAGCGGCGTAAACGACACCGCGAGCACAATCAGCGTCACGGGCAAAACCGAGGCAAAAGCCTCTTGCAACTTATCCCAGAGAATCTTGAACATCTTCGGAAAATATAGAAAAACGCAGGAAAAAACTCTTTTTTATAATTATTTTTCACAAAAGATGCAACCGGCGGACATTCAGGTGCATCTAAAGGGTACAATGGACGAAAAAGTGATATTTCAATATCTGCGGGAAGGTAGCCGCGAAGCGCTCGCCATGCTGTGGGAGGCCCACAGCGGACATGTGCTGAATCTCGCCTTCCGGATGTTGAAAAATCGCGACGAGGCCGAAGATATCCTGATGGATGTTTTTGTGCAGGTCCCGAAGGCCATCCAGGGCTTTCGCGGACAGTCCGCTATTGCAACATGGCTTTACAGGCTCACGGTAAACGCCTGCCTTATGAAGTTGCGAGGCGACAAACGGCATCGCGAACTTGAAGAGGAACACCTCGACGTGATCGTGGAGTCGGCACTCGGCAAAGAAGAAAGTTCCGATGAAAACTTTGATCCGGAACTTTTGGAAATGGGACTGAATGCTCTCCAGGCCGAAACGCGAAGCATGCTCTGGCTCAAGGATGCCGAAGATTTAGACGTGAAGGACCTGGCGGAAATCTACAAGATGCCCGAAGGAACCATCAAGGCGCGCCTCAGCCGTGCAAGAACTTTTGTTCGCAACTACCTGAACGAACGCAAGACAAACTTTAAAAAAGGAGCTTAACCATGTCTACAAAAATTGACTTTTCGAAAATGGAGCGGCTCACTCCCCGGGCTGACTCGTGGAGCAAGGTCTGCGCAAGACTTGATGCCGAAAGCGCGAAGGGCAAGGTTGTCTCTATCAAGAGCTGGTACAGCGCGATTCCGCTGGCCGCAAGTTTTGTGCTTGTGAGCCTGACTGCGATTTTGCCGTCTTTCACCAGCGACATTGAACAGGAAAATTCCGCTTCTACCGAATACGTTTCGATCAACAATTCCGCACCGTCCGAACTCCTGAGCTGGTATGAAAACCTCGGGAATTCCACCAGCGACGAGTTCGAAACATTGGAAGAAACGGTGGGCTTTAATTATTTAACCAAGGAGTAAACCATGAAAGGATCAAAGCTCTTTATTGCAAGCATTATAGTGCTTGCTCTCGCCTTAGGCTTTTTCGCCGGCAGGTTCTGCAATTTCAATTGCTGCTCTAGTACCGCAACCTGTTGCCAAAAGGGAGGTCCTTGCGCATGCTCGCAAGGTCTACCGTGCTCTTGCGAAAAGAATGGACAGCCTTGCCACTGCCCGAGCTGCGCCAAGCATGAAAATGGCGAACACAAGCACATGGGCCCGCACGGTGATTTTGAAAAGGGTCCGAAATTCAGGGGCAAGATGGACTTTGCCGCCATGGATTCCTTGCTGCAGGTGACACCGGAACAGAAATCTGCCATCGAGGCTAGCCGCGTGAAAGGCGATTCCATTTTCAAGGTCCTCCGTCAGCAGAAACATGATGCCGAAAGGGCTCTGGGCGAGGCTCTCGAAAGTAAGGATTCTGCCGGAATCGATGCCGCCAAGGCTCGCGTTCTCGATGTAGACAAGTCCCTGCTGGAACACCGCATCAACGGAATGCAGGCCCTTGCCGGTATCTTGACTGCCGAACAGCTCGAAAAGTTCAACAACTTTCACAAGGAGCAAATGAGAAACTTTAGGGAGCGTATGAAAAACGGACCTAAAGGTCATGGCCCGCACGGTGAGCACGGTCCCCATCACAATTAACTTTCCTTGATAAGCAACAAGTCCTCGGCAGTCGTGCCGGGGACTTTCTGTTTTTAGTTTACTTCCTACGGTCAACAAGTCATTTCTTCATAAACGACAGGTTCTGTGCGACACGGAGGAGCCCTTCTGCGCGGTGCTTGTTGTTGGCAGACGCTCCGTTGAGGTCTTCTAGGAATCTTGTCAGTTCTAGCATCCCCCCGCCCTGCTTGAGCACATGGACGGCGCAAAGGGAAATGACGCCGAGAGACGAGTTGATGATGTCAAGATCCGTGTTGGCAAGCTGGAAGGCGGCTAGCTGGTAGGCGTCTTCGGAATCTCTCTTGATGAGTCGGTCGATGTCGCCTAGCGTCTTGAATCCGAAGGAGACAAATACGCTCAGGAAGCGGGAGAGTGAGGTTTCGTGGATTTCCGCCTGGTTGATGGAAGCGATTCGCTTGTTCAGTGCATCAAACGGGCGTAATTCCAGATAGTTGCTGAAGGAGTCTCCATTCAGTTCGATCTCGTCGAAACTTCCCGAACTTACCAGGGACTGAACCTGACGACGGTAATCGTTGATTCCCGAACGGATGAGGCAGAACTGTTCGTCGACTAGTTCCAGCATTCCTGCAAGTCGGTTCAGGTTACGTAGGTATTCCCTGGGAACTTCGAAACCCGACTTGTAACCCGTATCGTGATCGAGTACCGACCACACATGCTGCAGGGCGGTTCGCATCTGCACTTCGAAACGGATTTCGTTTAGTTGGGGGTAGTTGGGGTCAAAGTATTTTTCCTTGGGAAGCTTGCAAATGTAATGTAGTGAATTGTAGCCGAAACTGTGTATTTCGTGCATCTTGCGTTTGTCGATACTGTTTTCCCAGTCAATAGTAAAAGTGCGTCCGACAAGGGCTGCAATTTTATCCACTTCGTCGCTGTAGAATGTGATGACGCGGACACCCAAAATATCCGTTAAGTCCGAAAGGGAATTGTACTTGCCCGACTTACGTTCGAGTTTACCCGCAAGGCTGTCTTCTGCCTTGACGCGCCCTTCGATGGCGTTGATGTATATCTTGTTTTCTTGGATGCTCTCGCGAAGAATTCGCTTGACGATGCGTAGTAGCTTCTCGAAGACAATGCGTTGTTCGCGGTACTCCTCCAGGATAAGCGTTTCCTTGGGGGGCAGGCCGTAGTCCTTGTTGGTTACCTGTTCCATGTCGTGTCTATTTCCCAAAGACTTTGTTGATTGTTTCTGCAAATTCGTCGTATGCGAATGTCCCCTTGAGACTAGAAAGTGCTCGCGCAAGCCCGCGGAAATGCCATTCGTGCGAAGCCTTGTCCTTGACGCAGAACAAGTCCCATACCTTGTCGCCTATTGCCTGGTAGTCGCGGTAGATGGCTCGGATGTTGCTTAATTTATCTGAAAGTGCTACAATCTTGACTTCGTTTGTAGCTGAAGACAATCGCTCAATGGCTTCTTCCTTGCGAAGTCTCCAACTTTCCTGACGGCTCTTGCCCTCGAATTCGATATCGGATTCTGCTTCAACAAGTTCTGCCACCCTCTTGCCGAATTCGCGTTCGACATCCTTCAGGGTGATTTCGGTGTCTTCGACCGTGTCGTGAAGTGCTGCCGCGGCCAAAAGTTCCTGGTCGTTCGTCATGGTGGCTGCGATCGCGACTGCCTCCATCGGGTGAACGATGTAAGGGAAGCCTTTTCCCTTGCGTTCTGCTCCCTGGTGCGCCTTAACCGCAAATACGATTGCCTTGTCAAGAATTGATGTATCCATACTTTTGAATGTAGCATTTTCAATTCTGAATTCCGAATTCCGAACTCCGAATTTCCTATATTTGCACCCGAAACAAACACCCGCGCAGCGGAAAGGATTAATCTATGTCGAAACTGACTGATTCTCAGGAATGGAAGGCCCTTGAGGCCCACGCCGAAGTCGCAAAGACCTGGCACATGAAGGAACTCTTCGCAAAGGACCCGGCTCGCGCCGAAAAGTTCAGCGCCGAAGCCTGCGGCCTCTTCCTGGACTACTCCAAGAACATCATCACCGACGAAACCATGGCCAAGCTCCAGGATCTCCTGAAGTCAGCCGGTTTCGAAGACATGCGCCGTAAGTACTTTGCCGGCGAAAAGATTAACACCACCGAAAAGCGCGCCGTGCTCCACACCGCACTCCGCTACAAGGGCAACGATCCGATTTGCGTCGACGGCAAGGACGTGATGCCCGAAGTTCGCGCCGTGCTCAAGCACATGGAAGAATTCACCAAGCTCGTGCGCACCGGCAAGTGGAAGGGCCACACCGGCAAGTCCATCAAGTACGTGGTGAACATCGGTATCGGCGGTTCCGACCTGGGCCCCGTGATGGTCACCGAAGCCTTGAAGCCGTATGCCGACAAGCCGGCTGCTGGCGAATACTCTCCGGAAGTCTACTTCGTTTCCAACATCGACGGCACCCACATGGCCGAAACCCTCAAGAAGGTGAACATCGAAGAAACGCTCTTCATCGTGGCTTCCAAGACCTTCACCACTCTTGAAACCATGACGAACGCCGAAACTGCAAAGGCCGCAGTCCTTAAGGCCTTCAACGGTGACGAAAAGTCCATCGCCAAGCACTTTGTGGCGCTTTCCACCAACACCGAAGCCGTGTCCGCCTTCGGTATCGACACCGCCAACATGTTTGAATTCTGGAACTGGGTGGGTGGCCGTTACTCCCTGTGGTCTGCCATCGGTCTTTCGATCGCTCTCCGCATCGGTTTCGACAACTACATGAAGCTCCACCAGGGCGCCTACGAAATGGATCAGCATTTCAAGACCGCTCCGGTCGACAAGAACCTCCCCGTGATCCTCGCCCTCATCGGCGTTTGGTACAACAACTTCTTTGGCGCTTCTAGCTACGCCATGCTCCCGTACGACCAGTACTTGCACCGCCTTGCCGCCTACTTCCAGCAGGCCGACATGGAATCCAACGGCAAAACCGTTGACCGCGACTCCAAGCGCGTGAACTACCAGACGGGTCCGATCCTCTGGGGCGAACCGGGTACGAACGGCCAGCACGCCTTCTACCAGCTGATCCACCAGGGCACCAAGATGATTCCTTGCGACTTCATCGCCCCGGCCAACAGCCACAACAAGGTCGGCGACCATCACCAGAAGCTGCTCTCCAACTTCTTTGCGCAGCCCGAAGCCTTGATGAACGGCAAGACCCTCGCCCAGGCCCAGGAAGAACTCCGCAAGGATGGCAAGAGCGAAGAAGAAATCGCATTCCTCGCCCCGCACAAGGTGTTCGAAGGCAACAAGCCGACCAACTCCATCATGATGGACTACGTTTCTCCGGAAACGCTCGGCGCCCTCATCGCCATGTACGAACACAAGATCTTCACCCAGGGCGTTATCTGGAACATCAACAGCTACGACCAGTGGGGTGTTGAACTCGGTAAGCAGCTCGCCAAGAAGATCCTTCCGGAACTTGCCAAGGCCGACGCCGAACTGAACCACGACAGTTCCACCAACGGTCTTATCCGCTGGTTCAAGGCTCACCAGAAGTAATCTAGTGTGGCGGGGTTCTGCCCCGCGCTACTATGTCTTTCTAAACGTGGTTCGGCTAGCTCGCGCTTTGCACTCCAGGGTGACATGTCATTGCACTTCGTGCATGACTGCGTCGGTTATCCAATGCGTGTGCAAGTACCCGCGCTGTATAACCTAGCATGTCATTCTGGAGGCTCGCAGAGCCGATAGAATCCTGGAACTTAAAAGGCTGCATCTGTAAGGATGCAGCCTTTTTCGTTATGTTGTTTAAATTTTATTTCCCTTCTCTTAACCTAAAGGCGACGCAGGCGATGTCGACGGGGCGGGGGAGACTCATCTCGCGACTCATGCCTTGGGGCAGGTTGCGAAAACCGACGTTCTTGATGTTTTCGCAGAGCTTTTGTGCGACTCCTGCGACGGATTGGGCTGCGTCGTTATTGCTTGCGGCATTCTGCAGCAGGTTCAATAAGATGAATCCCGCACCGAATCTTTGCTGCTTATCGACGAGCGTGTTGAGCCTTGAGGTATCGGATACGAGGAAGCCGATTTGTAACAAAGTATCGCCGGAGAGCTTCACCTTGACCTGGCGCTCTACGGCGGAAGTCGGGCGGACTGATTTCTGTAGGGGCTGCATGTAGGTGACAAAAGAGCGCGGTTGCGTCACTTCGGCAGGCTCAGTGACCTTGGCTTGCGGCGCTTCGGCAGGCTCAGTGGATCCCGTCGGGGCGTCGCCCCTCCAGGATGACGTGGACGGTGCAGGTGTGAATTTCGCACATTCGGCTTTGTAATTCGCCATGACGATAATGTTGTCTGCAAGGTCGAGGTAATCGCCGCAGGCGCCCGCCACAAGAATAAAGCTGAAGCCTGCGGCGGCAAGTTCCTTGATGCGGTCCGTCAGCGGAATGAGCGGCTCACGATCGTCGCCCAGGAGCTTGCGCACGCGTACGTCGCGGATCAAAAAGTTCACAGCTGAGGAATCCTCGTCAATGAGGAACGTCCGTGAACCCGCTTCCATGGCTTCGAGGAGGTTGGCGGCTTCGCTCGTGGAACCCGAAGCCGAAAGTGTGTTGAAGTTCTTGGTGCTTACACCGCCCGGCAGGTCACGCACGAACATCGAAAGGTCGGTGCCGCGGACGCTGCGTCCGTCTTCGACTCCGATACGCAGTGCAGTCTCGTTGATGACGATCCCTTCGCGGCCGTCTCTTGGAATGTGCGGGTAGACGGAGCGCGTCAAAGCTTGCAACAAGGTGGATTTCCCGTGGAAGGCTCCTCCTGTAATCACGGAGATTCCCTTGGGGATACCCATGCCACGAATTTCGCGACCGCATACATTCAAAGTCACCGCCATCTCTTCGGGTGCTACAAAAGGAATTGCCTTTTCAAGCGGCATTTCGCTCAGGCCGGAGGCTCGCGGAAGTTCCGCTCCGTCGGGAACGAAGGCGCAAAGTCCGCATGCATCGATCTGCGACAGGATTTCCTTGCGTTCGGCGAGTACGCGGTAATGCTCTTGCAAAGCGCCTTCGTCGGACTTGTCGTAATAAAGCCCGGCCGATACCAGGTCCGGCAAGACCATCGTCAAAATTTCGGCGGCGAGTTCCGCCTGGATCTTGCGACCTTCGCCGGGGAGCTTTACCTGTAGGCACGCACGGAGTTCTCCGTTGTCAATCCACAGCGAATTCCGCACCAGCATCTCGGGTCCAGCCACGTCGAAAATGACGGCTGCATCCTTGTCGGGGTATTTCTCCTGCACCAGGTGGGAAAGCTTGCGGTGCAAGAAATCGCTCAGGGCGAGCCTACGTTCGAAAGAACTGCCCCATTCCGTGGCATAGCCTAGAATCTGGAGCTTGGCGCGAATCGTCACGCGCGAGGCGGGGGCGTACGGATCCCCCTGTATGTGCAAAAATTCCAGGACGAAATCGCCAAAATCCCAAGGCTTGTCTGCAAGCGACTTGTAGAGGCCGTAGTTCTTGCCGTTTAAAGTGCGAATTTTCTGGTAAAGGGCTTTCATGTCGGTGAAAATAGTAATTACAACGGGGAATATCCCTAAAAAATGGATACTTCCCTTCGTCATACTCAGGAGAGGCTTGCTGCGTTTCTCGCAATGGCGCCTAATTCCGAAATCAGAACTCCGAATTCTGAATTTTTCTTATAGGTATCCAAACTTTTGCACAAAAAAAAATTAAATTCATCAAAAACTTTATATTTTTAGAATAAACAAATAGGAGTAATCCATGAAGAAGCTGTATATCTTTGCGCTTATGGTCGCATTCCTCGTCACTTCCGCCGTCGCAGACGACGATCCACCTCCGCGCGGCAAGGCTGCTACCATCACCATTATCACCAACCCGCCTAACAGCGACGTGTTCCTTGGTGGCGAACCCCTCGGCAAGAGCCCCATCGAAAACATGAGCGTCAAGTCCGGCCGTCAGACCCTCGTGGTGATTGACCAGGGTTACGAACTCGTGAACCAGCGCGTGAACATTTGGCCGGGCAACGACAAGCGTAACGTGTTTGACTTCGGTACCAAGATTCCGAAGGGCAACATCAAGGTGACGACGATTCCGGGCAAGTGCATCATCTATATTGACGGCGACAATGCCGACAAGACCGATGGCGCCGCTCTCACCATCAACAACCTCGATGCGGGCGACCACGTGGTCCGCGCCGAATGCTCCAACCGTAAGTCCGCCGAAGCTCTCGTGACCGTGAAGGGTGAAGAGACTGTCGAAGTGACTCTCGATGCATCGGGCAAGAAGAAGAAAAAGTAATTTTTCGCCTTCAAGTTTTTGAGAAGTCCTCCGGTTCCGCCGGAGGCTTTTCTTTTAGTTATATTTCCACTACCGTCATCACGGAGTGCTCATGAAACATTTTATCCTGCTTGCCTTATCGGCTTTGTTGCTTTGTTCCTGCGCGAATAAGTCCTTGACTCGCTACGAGACGCTTGCCCCGGTTCTCGAAAAGGAGGGCTTCGAGGCGACCATCAAGAAAATCGAAGAAGAAAAGGAAGATATCTACGGAGACAACAGCGTCTTTCTCTACCATTTCGACCAGGGGGCGCTTTACCACTACAACGGCAAGAACAAGGAAAGTATCAAGCACTTTGAGTTGGCGGAGCAGGTTTACGAAGACCTGTATACCAAGTCGGTGACCAACGAGACGGCGGCGATTCTGACAAATGACAATGTTCGTCCGTACAGGGCTCGCCCCTTCGAAATTTTGTTGATGTACCAGTACCAGATCCTGAATTACCTTGCCGTCGGAGACTTGGACGGGGCCTTGGTCGAGGTGCGCCGTGCGCAGCTAGCCATGGAGCGCCTGTACCAGAAAGACAAGGACAAGGTGAACGATAGCGGCTGGTTGCGTTACTTGAGTGCAATTGTCTACGAAATGTCTGGCGAATACGACGATGCCGCCATTTCCTATATGCAGGCGGCCAAGGCGTTCGAGGAAAGTGGCGGTCAGGTGCCGCGTGAAGTTTGGGAGTTCATCACAGAAAGCCTAGTCCGGATGGACCGTGCCGATGAACTGAAAAAATTTAGGACCCCGCTCCCGCAGCAGACCTTGCAGGCAAGAGATGCGCATACCAAGGGTCAGGAAATTATCGTTATCGGCTATGCGGGACATAGCCCTATTCTGGGTGAAATGTATTTGTCGGGAACGTTCGTGAGCGCGGGAGCCCTGAACCTGACCCACAAGGATGGAAAGACCGGGAAAATCAATACGTTTACCCTGATTGCGCCTCCGGTCGCTGGAGCGGGCAGCGGCACGTTCCATGTCGGCTTTTCCTTGCCGCAGAAGAAAACCTTGCCCCAGCGGGTGAGCCTCTTCAACGTGAACTTGGATAGCAAGCTGCGTCTTTCTCCGGAAAAGGTCTCCGATATCGATGCGGAACTGGAACGGAACATGAAGGACGAAAATGCGACGACGATGGTTCGTACGGCGACCCGTGTCGTGATTCGCACCGTGGCGGCGCAGAAGGCGAAATCGGCCACCAATACCGGTAACGGCCTTCTGGACCTGGTAAAGAATATTGCCGTAGATGTGGGCCAGAGCCAGCTGGAACAGGCCGACTTGCGTGTAGGGCTCTTTATGCCTAATTCCATCTGCGTGACGCGCTTTCCGGTGGATGTTGGTAAACATCAGGTTACAGTTTCGGCCCTAGGAGCGCATGGCCAGATTGTCGGGGATTATCGCCTGGACCAGGTTTCGGTCGCAAAAGGCCAGAAAAAAATTATAATCATCCCTGCGATCCAGTGATTTTAAGTATTTTATGAAAATAATAGTATCTTTTTTTGAAATTTTTATGTAATTTCAAAGGCAAACGTTAAGGAGTCCTTATGAATATTAAAGCTTTAGTTGCCGCAGGCGCTCTGCTTGCTACGCAATCCTTCGCCATCATAGGCATCGGTGGTCACTATGCCCCCGGCTTTGGCACCAAGATGGAGGGGATGTCAGAACCTGCTCCCGTAACTGAAGACAAGACCGTATCTATAATGCACAACGGTTTTGACGGCACGATGCAGGGCTTCGGTTTCAAACTGTGGATCGACCTGCTCCCGATTATCGATATCGAAGCGACCATGAACTTCCAGATGGGGTCTTACGACGCATCCCTCTTTGTCGTGAATCCGAATGACCCCTCCATTGTGACGGAAGTCCCGCTTGAAATTGAACTGGGCGGTACCCCGTTTGGCAAGGCCAATCCGAAGTTCGTTGCCATGACCGGTGACCTTTCTATCACCTACCCGATTACATTCCTGCCGATTATCCGTCCTTACATCGGTGGCGGTCTTTCTTATCACCTGAACAGCTTCGTCCTGAACCAGAAGTTCGTTTCTAGCGTTATTGATGGAACGACACAGGAAATGATTACTGTTCTTGCTCAGGTGGATCCGACTGACCCCAATTCGATTGCTGTAGCCGAGGAAAAAACGAAGCAGTTGGGCGAAACGATGAAACAGAAGGTCCAGGACGCCGCTCTCGACGAAGGTCTCAAGAAAAGCCTCGGTGGCCACATTCTGGTGGGTCTCCGCGCCAAACTGCCGATTATCCCGATTGCCGCGTACGGTAACTTCAAGTACTACATCGGTGGCGATTATCCGAGCGAAATCGATGCCGGAAACATGACTGTTGAATTGGGCGTAGGCCTCGCTATTTAATTACACTCCTAGGTAAATCAATGACTGAAAATACAAGCAGCACCAAAATCCTTATTATCGAAGATGAAATCGCCATTGCCGAAGGCCTCATCGACCTCTGCAATGTGAATGGTTATGTGGTCAAGCATTGCGCCGATGGCGAGTCTGGCCTCGCCGAAGCCCTCACGGGTCAGTACAACCTGGTTCTTCTGGACCTGATGCTCCCGGGTATGGATGGCTTCACCGTTTGCGACAAGATCCGCGAGAAGGACCGTTCCCTTCCGATTATTATCTTGTCTGCAAAGAATGCGGATGACGATATCATCAACGGTCTTAAGTTCGGTGCCGACGACTACATTCCGAAGCCGTTCTCGGTTCCCATGTTGCTCGCTCGTATTGATGCTGTGCTCCGTCGCAGCCGTCAGACCATGGAGAACGAAGGTAAGCTTGTTGCCGGTAGCCTGCGCGTGAACTTCCGCGAATACACCGGTGTTCGTGGCACGGAAGAACTCGCCTTTACCCGTAAGGAAATCGAAATTCTTGAATACCTGTGGAACAACCGCGATCATGCCGTTCCTCGTTCTGAACTCCTGCGCAAGGTTTGGGGCTACGAAAACGCGGATTCCGTGGACACCCGTACGGTGGATATCCACATTACCAAGCTCCGCAAGAAGATCGAAGACGATCCGTCCCATCCGAAACTTCTGGTGACTTTCCGCGGTGAAGGCTACCAGATGCGTTCTGCTCCGGAATGCGACAAGTAAACTTGAAATCGGTCGTATCGTACATTAAAAAGCACCAGGCTGTCCTGAAAGAACGCCTGGTGTTTGTTTCCATATTCCTGGTCATAGCCATTCCGTTGACCATCCTTTTCTTCAAGACGTATGAACAGTCTACAGCCCTTGAAGAAAAAAAGATCGAGGAACGCATTGACGCCGCATACGAAAGCCTCCGTTTGCGTCTTTCTTCTGACTTCAACTTGGAAAACAGCCGTTCCTACAAGGATTACGGCATATTGAACTCCATTACGGTGATTGGCGGCAACAGCCGTCTTTTCTCGGAGTTCTTCTCTTACCCGGATTCAAGCGGCCCTTATTGCGATTTTGACTCGCTGTACAGGCAGTGCCGCAAGGGACTCGTAGGGCATTTTCAGATTTCGCACAGTGGCGAACTCCTGACGCCTTTCTACCCGGACACCAGCACGGGTATCGGCAAGTCGATGTGGGATAACTTCTCGTTCGACGACCAGGAACAGCGCAAGAAGACGCGCGACCTGATCCAGCACCTGCTTGATGTGTTGGATATTAAGAACGGGCTCCCCAAACGCACAGTCCAGACACTCGACTCCACCGAGGCGATTGACCAACTGTACGACGAGATTCCCGATCTGCAGATTCCGACCCGCGTGGAACTGACTTCCGAAGAAGAAGCGCTGACCTATATGGCGGAAACGGCGAAGAACGACACGACTATTGCGCCCGACATTCCGATTTTTAACGGAAGCAATACCAACGTGAACATCACGGACCTGAAAATCCGGATGACTTCCGACTACATGGTGTTTTTCCGCACGATATACATTGGTATGTTGCCGATTGTGCAAGGGTTTGTGGTCGACAAGGGCATTTACCTGAATTACATGACGCAAGAAGAGCAGTTGGCTTATGCCGAGCTTCCGTATGCCATTGAACTCGTTTACGAAGACAAGGTGCTGCTGACCATTGGTAAGTATAACGACTCCTACGAGGTGCGGACCAATAGGCAGCTGGCGCCCCCGTACGAGAAGATTTCGTTCAAGATGTATGCCGGCCCGACAGCCAATTCGGCGGGGCTCACGATGCTGTTCAGCGGCCTGATTCTTCTGGTGGTCGTTGCGGTGTGCCTGGTGACGATTTACCGGTTTACGCGCAGCAGGCTCGCGCTTGCAGCCAAGCGTCAGGACTTTGTGTCGGCCATTACGCACGAACTGAAGACTCCGCTGACGGCCATCAAGATGTATGCGGAACTGTTGCAGAATTCCTGGGTGGCAAACGAAGAAAAGAAACAACGCTATTACGGACAAATTGCGAGCGAGGCGGACCGCCTTTCGCGCCTGATCCAGAATGTGTTGAACTTGTCGAAGCTCGACGGAAACCGCTGGAACGTGCAGCTCCGCAAGGAACGTCCCAAGGCGGTGCTGGACGACTTCGTGGCGACTTACAGCAAGAATATCGAGAAACAGGGCTTTGAACTGACGGTGTCGATTGATACGGATGCGAACAATGTCGCGATCCTGATTGACCGGGATGCCGTGATGCAGATCCTGATGAACCTGGTGGACAACTCCCTCAAGTTCTCGAAGAACGCAAGCTACAAGATGATTAGCATCGAACTCCGTGTGAGCGGGGGCGATATGTACCTTGCCGTGCGTGACTACGGTCCGGGAATCCCTCCTGCCGAAATGAAGAAGGTGTTCCAGGAGTTTTACCGAGTCGAGAACGAGATGACGCGTTCCACGAGCGGTACGGGTATTGGCCTTTCGATGGTGAAGAAACTGTGCGCTCTTACCAATATGAAGATTGAAATCGAAAATACGAATCCGGGGCTTCGAACGAAAATCCATTTCCCGCCGCTGGATATCTAAGCGTATTTGGCGCACTGGCGACCTTATTTTTAGTATTTTTAGAGTGCCTAGATGTATTGCTGAAGGCAAAACGAGGAACAAACCATGACTCAAGAAGATATCTTGAATAATCCGGAAAAATACGATCTTTCTATCGAAACTGTCGGAACGGGAACGCTCAAGTCTCCCATGAAGGGCGTCCCTTTTGTGTCGGAGTCTGAACGCGTAAGCCTTACGGCGGACGTTGGCCGTATTCAGGATTTCTGCAAGCGTGGCGTCGAAATTCCGTCGCTTGAGGCGGCCGGTCCTCGTGAAACGATTTTCCACGACCCCGCCTGGACGCGTGCTGGCATCGTGACCTGCGGCGGTCTTTGCCCGGGCCTTAACAACGTTATCAAGGGCCTTGTGCAGGTGCTGTGGTTCGACTACGGTGTAAGGAACATTTTCGGTATCCCGTACGGCTATCGCGGCTTGAATCCCGCTTACGGTTATTCTCCTATCATCCTGAATCCCGATGTGGTGGACGCCATCCAGGAAGACGGCGGTACCATTCTCGGAAGTTCCCGCGGTAACCAGGACGCGAAGGTCATGGTCGACACCCTGATGCGCCTGAACATCAACGTGCTGTTCTGCATCGGCGGAGACGGCACGCTCCGTGGAGCGCACGATATCGCGAAGGAAGTCCAGAAGAGAAAGCAGCCGATTTCTGTCATCGGCATCCCGAAGACGATCGACAACGACTTGAACCTGATTGACCGCACCTTCGGTTTCGAAACCGCCGTGCTTTCCGCTACCGATGTCATCACCAGCGCGCACAACGAAGCGAATGGCGCCTTCAATGGTCTTGGCCTCGTGAAGCTGATGGGCCGCGATTCCGGCTTTATCGCCGCTTACGCAGCTCTTGCGACGACGGTCGTGAACATCTGCCTTGTTCCCGAAGTGCCCTTTACGCTCGACGGGCTCTTCAAGGCTCTCGAAAGCCGCTACAGCAGCGGCAAGACGCACGCCGTGGTGGTCGTCGCTGAAGGCGCTGGTCAGGAACTATTCAAGGGGCAGCCCGAACGTAGGGATGCAAGCGGCAATATCCTGAAGAACGACATCGGCGAATTCCTGACAAGAAAGATCAAGGAACATTTCGACCAGGTCGGCAAGGAAATCAACATCAAGTACTTTGACCCGAGCTACATGGTGAGGAGCATTCCCGCTCAGGGCACCGACGCCATTTTCTGCTTCCAGCTTGCCGAAGCCGCCGTACACGCAGGCATGGCCGGCAAGACGGATATGGTCGTGGGTAGCATGAACAACGCTTTCTCGCATGTGCCTATCGAATACGCCGTCAACGAACGCAAGAAAATCAACCCGAACGGAGCCTTGTGGCACGCCGTGCTCGGAATTACCCGTCAGCAGGATTACTTCTCTGGCAAGGGTAAGGGCAAGAAGTAGATTTTCTCCGGCTTGAAATAGGAGGGGAAGGTCTTTTGAAAAAAATTGTTTTTAGGAGGATTGTTTTATGTTGAAGCACGAAGACAAAGTTTTGATTCGAACTGCCCTTATGGAGTATCGTTATCTGTTGTTCAAGACGTATCACGGTACCGAGGACGAAAAGGAACAGATTGCCCACGTGAATAAGGTGCTGCAGGGTTGGAAAGTGTAGATTTCGAGGAACGATGAAACGCTTTTTGGTTTTGTTTCTGCTTTTTGCCGTGTACTGTGTGGGGTATGCCAACGAAGACCTTCGTGTGGCGGATTCCTGCTATGCGGCTCGCGCAGAACGGGCCAAGGGCGACAAGGCGGATGCCAGGAACGCGAAGATTATGATAGAGCATTACCTGAAGGCGATGGGTGATTCGTCTGTCTGGGAGCGTGCTACTGAAGGCTATGTAAAGAGCCTTTTCTTCTCGTTCAGATTCGTTCATTTCGAAAAGAACCATCGCAAGGCGAAGCTTGACAGTCTAAAGACGATTAGCGAGACCGCCTACAAGCAGTTCCCCAAGAATAAGGAAATAGCGCATGTGTACGCAAGCGCCCTTTCGATGTGGGGGAATGAACGCGGAGCGCTTACTTCGGTGAAGGACGGGATTGCTGCGAAGGTGCGTGACGTGGCAACAGCCGCCGAGGACTACCAGGTGCTGGGACGTGCGCATTTCGTGCTGCCTTATGTGCCGCTAATTCTTTCTTGGCCCGACAAGAAACTGGCCGACAAGTACCTGAATATGGCCCTGCAAAATGATCCGCGGGATCTTTACAACTATTTTTTCTTGGCGGAGTTGCGCTTTGACCAGAAGCGCTACGCCGATGCCCTTGACTTGATTGACCGAGGGCTTTCGCGGGGAATCCGCACCAATTACTTCCTTGAAGACAAACGAGGCCGTTGGGAGCTTAAGGAACTCCAGAAGAAAATCAACGCTAAACTCGACAAGAAATAGATTGTTGCTGATAGTAAAGCCAAAAGCACCGCTGTAGCGGTGCTTTTAAAATGAGTGCCTGGATCCTCCACAGCGTGCTTCGCCCGCCGTGGAGGATGACGGGGGTGGGCACGCGCGTTTTGGATACGTACTTAGTACGATTGGCCGCGAGCGGTCTTACCGTGAGCAACAAAGCCCCAGTTGTTTAAACTGGGGCGGTTGCGAGAGAACCGGCTTCAGCGCAAGGATTCTGCTGAGTTTAGCCGGTTCGGTCTTCCCGTGAGCCGTAAGCGACTCGTATTAACGAGTCGTGTCGGCGAGAGCGAGGCGATATCACATTCTTGTTAATGCGATAGAGCCGAGCGGTCTTAATTAGCCTGGACAGCGGTCAGCGCAATCGTGTAGACGATGTCTTCCACGAGGGCGCCGCGGCTGAGGTCGTTCACCGGCTTTGCAAGACCCTGCAACATCGGGCCGATGGCAATCGTGCCATGGGCACTGCGCTGCACGGCCTTGTAACCGATGTTACCGGCAGAGAGGCTCGGGAACACGAACACTGTTGCCTTGCCGGCGACGGTGCTGCCCGGCGCCTTCAGGGAACCGACGCTCGGCACGGTCGCAGCGTCATACTGCAGCGGACCATCCACCAGCATTTCGGGGCGGGCTTCCTTCACAATCTTGGTGGCTTCGCGGACGAGGTCTGCATCCGGGCCCTTGCCGCTGTTCATGGTGCTGTAGCTGAGGAGGGCGACACGGCTGGGCAAACCAAATGCCTTGGCGGTATCGTCGCACTGCTGGGCGATACCGGCGAGTTCTTCGGCGGTCGGGTTCAGGTTAATGGCGCAGTCGCCGTAAATGTAAGTCTTGTCCGGCATGCACATGAAGAACACGGAGCTCACGGACTTTACGCCCGGAGCGCACTTGATTACCTGCAAGGCAGGGCGCAAGGTGTCGGCGGTGGAGTGGATGGCGCCGGAAACGAGGCCGTCCACTTCGCCCATCTTGAGCATCATGGTGCCGAGCATCACGTTGTCGGCGAGGGCTGCGCGGGCCTGGTCTTCGGTCATGCCCTTCGACTTGCGGAGTTCCACGAGAGTCGGCACGTACTTTTCGGCAAGTTCTGCAGACGGTTCGATAATTTCGATGTCAGCCGGGAGGGCGACACCCTGTTCCTTGGCGACGGCAAGGATTTCGTTCTTTTTGCCGATGAGCACGGGTACTGCGATGCCGCGGTCGATCACGAGCTTCGCGGCCTGCACGGTGCGCGGTTCGGAACCTTCGGGGAGCACGATGCGCTTCTTGGCCTTGGACGCCTTGAGGAGAAGGCCTGCGCGGAACATGGCCTGGCTGGTCTTGCGTTCTGCAGGTTCGGCAGCCAAATCCTTGGCGAGGCACTTGGGGCAGAAAAGAATGCGGTTCGGGCAGAACAGGTCGGCATCTTCGCCATCGGAATAAATCTTTGCGTCGAGGGCGGTTGCGAGCGTATCGTTGTACTTCTGGGCCATTACGTCGCTCATGCCCTGGGCGCCTTCGACCACCACGGCATCCACGGAATCAAAGTCCTGCGAAAGAAAGTCGGCGGCAATCTTTTCCATGAGTACGGCGGAATTGTGGGCCTTGAGTTCCTTCACGGCGTCTGCCCCGTTCACGCAGGGCTTGTAAGCGGCGGCAATCAGGCCGGCACCGGCAACTGCGTCCATGACTTCCTTGACTTTCGCTTCCATATTGGCGGAGGCGACCAGATAAACTCGATTCATAGAAAACTCCTGTTGATTTTAAATTTCGCCTTTAAAATTAGGTTTTTGAACCCCCGTAGGGTATGCTTTTTTCGGATAAAAGGGGCTTAAATGTTGCAATTTTCCCCACGTTCCCCGCAGAACTTATAAAAACAATACATTGTAAAGTAAGATTTGCAGATGAAATTGCGAAAATAACCTATTTTTACGCCTGGTTGAAATGTGTTTGGGATAATTATGGAGAGAGCGGATGAAGTGCAATAACTTTTTCCGGGGTTTGGTTTTATTCCTGACCCTACTAGCAACGAACACTTTTGCCCAGAGTTATGTCGCCATAGCTCACGTGATTTATGACGGCAATATCCTTTATTATGCCGACAACGAAAAGGACGATGACCTTAAATATAAACCGCTCACCAAGGGGGACAGCGGTACATTCGACATCAAGTTTACCGAAGAACGCCTTAAGGCGAGCGCCATTGACAAGCGTCGGTTGCGTTTCGGCCTGATGTGCACCGAGGGAACCCCAAACTGCGAAACCTACCTGAATCCGGAAATAGAGAACAAGCCGCTCCTTAAGGATTTGTTCCCTGAATACGAGCAGGGTAAGGAAGACCAGCCCATCTACGAAGTCTGGGTAGAAATTGGCGAAGATGGAAAGGTGACTCTGTATGACGAAACCACCAAGCCTGTCATCGCAGTTCCTTCGCCGAAAACGATCAGGTTCCTAGCCCCGTGGACCAATACGGGTGTTACGATTGTGCTGGGTGGCAAAACCGATTATATGACCCCCATCACCGAAACTTATTGTGGATGGTTCGAGTACCAGGCTGTCCTTACTCCCAAGGACGCCTATGTTTATTTCAATCAGACGATTGGCGGCAACAATGTCGGTAAGAATGGTGTCACCAAGGAAGAGATTTCTGTAGAAGACGAAATCAAGCTCGATTCCGTTCTCGCCATTTCCGATACCGTATGGATTCTTGCGACCATGTATGGCGATCCCGAACTTTTTGCGGAGTTCCCGGGAGAACTGGGAGACTGCCCTGTCAAGAAACTTCCGGTTATGATGTTCGACTGGTTGCACGGTAGCGAAAGCGACGAAAAGAATGCCGCAATCCAGGCCGGTACGACTAGCCAGGACTTCGGTACAGGCGGATGCAAAAAGAATGACGGATACGGCATCATGAAGGGAATGGTCGAATCGCAGCTGGGCCCGAACGGGGTTCCTGTCCGTTCCGCCAATTTCCCGAGCGACTGTAAGTTGACCGACCACCTTGATAACTGGTTCGTTCCCGAAGTGGTTGCCCAGGATGCCGCCGGCAATACCTACACCAACGCCACTTGCCGTGAGTTGGAACTCAACTTGACCGAAGACGGTTTCTGGCTTGGTCAGAAGAATACCGATAGCCCCGAAAAGGGTCTGTTCTTCCTGGACGATTTCGAGTATCTTTATACGGCGGATTCTTCGAGCAAGATCCCGAACCCGATGTACGACAACATCAATTCCGAAAAGTACGGAACCCACAACTACGGCTTTACCATGGCACTTCAGGCCCAGTTCGAATATGTGAAGGGGCAGTACTTCGAATTCCTGGGCGACGACGATGTGTGGGTGTTTATTAACAATAAGCTTGTGGTGGATATCGGTGGCCAGCATGAGGCCAAGGAAGGAAAGGTCAAGCTGGACACTCTCGGACTGACAGAAGGCGAAACTTATCCGTTCCGAATCTTCTATGCGGAACGCCACAAGAACCAGTCAAATTTCAAGATGCGCACCTCGATGGACCTGAAGGCCGAGGCGAGCATGTTCCTGGCAGACCTCTCGAACGACCCGAAGCTTATCCAGAAGGAAGTCTGGCAGATCGTGCGCAAGAAGGCGCTCTCTTGTGATTTCCTGAATACATCAACTGATACGACTTTGGAACGCGGCCCGTCTGACTTCGTCCTGTTTGGGCGCAGTCTTGGCAAGGGTGGCGTGGCACTCAAGGTTCTTGATTCGATTTACTATGCAGGCATCATCGTGAGCAACGATTTTACGATAGTGACTGTTGATGTCAGGGAAATTGGCAAGGCTCAGGCTCTGCCTCCTGGCAACTACTACATCCGCGTTCGTCTCAAGAGTAATCCGGACGAATACAAGGATGTCCCCTTTACCATCGATCCGTATGAACTGCCGAATCTCGCCTTTGCAAGCGTCAAGGATTCCTCTTACTTTGTCGTAAATTACGAGGATCCCGAAAATCCCGACACGACTTTCTACGAACAGTTCTGGAATCCTTTCGGAGATACGGTGAGTCGCGATGTCGTGAGTGACACCTTGCCTATTAGCCAGGTGAAAGGCGAAAAGATGTGGGCCGGCCGCTCTTATCCGGTGAACATCATGTATGCCGAAGAATGGGCTACGATTTATAGCGGCATTGCAGTGAAGATTACGACATCGACGCCGAACCTGGTCGCTTGCGATTCCATGGGAAACCCCATCGATGAAATTTTGCTCATGGGTGGCCATGCGAATTTCTACGTGAAGGCTACTGACGAGGTGGTTGACGGAACGCTTACCGTTTCTACTCCCGGAGCAAAGAACAAGACGGTAAATTGGACCAAGATCAATATCAAGGTTCCGCCGGTTCCGCAGATTGAAGCCGCCTATATTTACGACCGTACCGGTGACGGTCGCGCCGACAGTATCTGGATCAAGTTCAACAAGCCGCTCGGCGGACAGAGCGTACTCGACTCGCTCAAGTTCATTTTCGGTGAAAGTTTTGACGATGCCTTCCATGTGGCGTATCAGGAGGGCGACATGGACATAAGTCTTGTTGCTGCGGGAGATGGCTTCGGTTCAGGCATCTTTACGGGTGGAGACACCAAGGCCTACAACGGCAAGGTCAATATCTGGTATACCTATACCGACCCCGAAGACGGCAAGACTGCGATATTCCCGGTTGAAGGCTCTCTTACGGATATGGTCGGCCCCGTAATCGTTGCGGCCGAGGTCAAGTACCTTAAGGACGGCAACACGCAGCTGATGCTCAACTTTAGTGAAGGTATCGATGAGAGCAATGCCGGTGTCGAACTCTTCCGTTTCCACTGCTGGAAAAACGATGTGCTGGATTCCGCGGTGAAGGCCGCAGGCGACATCGGAACGATGCCTGCCAATGTCTGGAAACTGATTTTCCCCAAGGGTAGCGATGCCGACATTGTTCCTGCCGTGGGCGATTCCGTTCGTTTCAGGCCGCCTTCTCAGCTGGGCGAAGCGAAGGATCTGCAGGGAGTCCTCCCGCACGAGATGAACCCCTGGGTTCGCATTACGGGTGAGCAGAAGGTGACGGTGACTAGCCCGAAGGTCGTGACTCTGGAACCGGGAACGGAAATGTTCGATAGTGCTAGTGTGATTATCAAGAACCCGAACGCGACCGTGCCCAAGCTGGTGGGTGGCGACAAGGTTCTTTCGGCAGATCAGGTGGCAGAAGTTTACGGCACGCAGGGCCATTACTTGGGAGACCTCGACATGGCCGAACTGGTTGAAAACGAAATTGCCGAAATCGTGAAGGCGGTGCAGTCGACCGCACTCTACACCGACAAGAAGGATCCGGTGAACGAGGACGGTTCTCCGACGAAGACTTACACGATTGAGGATATCATCGCGGCGGTGAGCAACGGTGATATGTCCATTGGCGATGCCAAGAAGCGTTTCGGCCTGAGTCCTGTGATTGTGGATGCCTACAAGAACGGCCTCCTGAATGCAGAAAACGTGCACAACTATGCCCGCGGAACCGATGCGGATGTGAAGAAGATCGTGAGTGCAGTCGCCGACAAGACGGAACTTCGCTACGAGGCGATTTACTACTCTAGCCTTGGTCACTACGTGAACAGCCACTCCGGAACGATCACCTGCAATAGCGATATCTTCACGGAAAATGGCTCCAAGAACTGTCTCGAGAACGACGGTCGCCTGTTCCTGGCCTGGAATATGCGTGCAGAAAAAGGTCGTCTTGCCGCTACGGGCGTCTATATCGCCCGCCTGCAGGTCAAGATCAAGGTGAACACCAAGGTGATCATCGACCGCACCCAGGACTTCCTGTGGGGTGTTCGACGCGGCAAGGTGAACGCCATCGACCTGGGTCTTTAAGTTTTTTTGAGAACAAAAACCCCGAAAACACGACATTTACACGTTTGTTAACTAGAATTAACGGCATTTTCCACATTGCCGTGTTGATTTTTTGAGAAAAAAAATTATTTCTATATTAAAACGTTTTTAATGCGCATTGGGCGTTTGCCCTAGGAGATGTGGATGAGGTGTGGATTTTTGAAGAGAGCAATCTGGTTGCTCGCTCTAGTTGTGCCTGCAGTATTTGCGGCAAATTATTCTGTTACGGTTACTTATGAAGGTGACGGCCTTTATTATGCCATTTACAATAGGGGCGATGGTACTTGGTACACCGATGGGGAGGCTGATTGCTTTCAAGCCACTAATGTGCTCCGCTTTAACCTGAGTAGCAGAGATTTGGACAAGTATGAGCTGAATTTCTATACCGACGAAACCTGCTACACTCGTCTTTCTGATGGCGCCATTCCCTTGAAGGATTTGTTCCCGACCTCACAGCAGGCGAAAATCACCGTTAATGAAGACGGTTCCTGGCAATTTACCAATGGACAAAAGCCTGCCGAAGACCCCGAAGAACCCAAGGATCCCGAGGGACCGGTTGGCCCCGGTCAGGATGATCCCAAGGATCCGGATGAACCCGGCAACGACATTCCTGCAAAGGGTGGGATGAAGATCGTGGCCTTCTTTACGCCGTGGACCAATACCAATGCCCAGATGTTTATGGATGGTGAAAGTGTCGCGATGATTCCGGTGGCAGAAAAGTATTGCGGCTGGTTTATCGCTGCGGTCGATGCTCCTGCCGAAGGTTTCAATGTCTATTTCAAGCAGACCATCGGCCCGAATTTCGTGGGCTCCGAAGGTTTGACAACGACCGAGCCGACTACCGCAACTGAAATTTCGTTGGACTCCGTGGCGGCCTTGAGCGACACGATCTGGGTCCGTGGCAGCCAGGAAGGTGCTCCGGTTGTCTATTCCAAGCATCCGAACGGTGTGTTGGGAGACTGCCCCGTGAAGAAACTTCCGGTGATGATGTTTGACTGGTTGCATGGCAACAAGGGTGACGGTACCCGTGGCAACGGCAATCCCGAATATGGCGTCAGTGCGGACTTCGGTTCTGGCGGCTGTAGCGGAAGCCCGATGCGTGGTATGGTCGAGAAGGAACTCGGTCCCAATGGCGTTCCTGTGCCGGCCGATCCGTTCCCGACGGACTGCAAGATTACCGAACACCTGGCCTACTGGTTCCTCCCGGAATCGCTGGCTGTCGATGCTCAAGGCAATACGCTTACCAATATGACTTGCCGCGACCTTTATGTTTCCATGGACGAAGAAGGTTTCTGGCTTGCCGAGGTCTCGAAGAACGGTGTGTCTGCGGGTAACGAATCTAGTAAGGACAAGGGCGGCATGTTCCTGTTGGACGACTTCAAGTACCTGGATGAAGGCACCGAGACCATCCCTAACCCCTATTACGATAATATAAGAGGCCACAACTTCGGCTTTACCATGAAGATTCAGGCAACCTTTGAGTATTTGCCTGGCCAGTACTTTGACTTCTACGGTGACGACGACGTGTGGGTGTTCATCAACAACAAACTGGTGGTGGATATCGGTGGTCAGCATGGTCAGGTGGCGGGAGCCGTCGACCTGGATACGCTCGGCCTTATTCCCGACAGCACCTACAACTTCCACATTTTCTATGCGGAACGTCATACGAGCGAGTCGAACTTCCGCATGCATACCTCGATTGACTTGAAGACCGAGGCAAGCCTGCTGCTGAAGAACATCTCCGACAATTCGGACGTTATCTCTAGGGAAGTCTGGCAGAAGGTTCGCAGGAACAAGCTGGCTTGCGACTTCTCCGAAAACGGCAAGGAACTATCGTTTGAACGTGGCGCATCGACATATGTGCTTTATGGCGGAAACCTGCCTTCGGAAGGTATCGCGCTTGATACTGCCGGCAATTACTTTGGTGGCATTAAAATTTCCGCTAGCTTTGATGAGTTCACGATCGACAAGGAAGCCATCAAGGATGCCCATGGCCTTGCTCCGGGTGTCTACTACCTGCGCGTGGCGCTTGTTTCGGACAACAGTCAGTACAAGGACATTTACTTTGTCGTTGGCGCCTATAAGTTGCCGGACCTGACTTATGCCGACTCTGTCGGAAACGCCTTAGGTTCGACCATCTTGAGCGACACGCTGCCGCTGAACATGAATAAGAACGTTACCATGTGGGTGGGCCAGTCCTACAAGGTTTATGTGCAGTATGCCGATGAATGGGCGAAGGGTAGCGATATTGTCTATCCGTCGACGGACGATGACGCCCTGATTCCTTGCGATTCCTTGGGCAACCCCATTACCGAAATCAAGCTGGATTCGGGCCGAGCGATGTTCTATGTGAAGGCTGTCGGTGAAACTTGGGGTGCTAGCTTGTATGTGAAGGGCCAGGCGGCAGGAAATACGGCGGCTTGGAAGGGAATCAACTTCGCCTTGCCTCCTGTACCGCAGATCGAGACTGCCTACATTTATGACCGCGACGGTGACGGTCGTGGCGACAGCGTATGGATTCAGTTCAACGGTGAACTTGGCGGAAAGAATACGCTGGATTCTTCCAGGATGACGTTCGGAGTCCTTTTCAACGATACCTATAAGCCTACCTACAAGAGAGGCGATAACACGGCATCCATCGTGGCGAATGACGGCTCATTCGGCTCCGGAATCTTTACTGGCGGACTCGACAAGCCTTATTCTGGAAAGATTGTCGTGTGGTACACCTATACCGATAATGGCAAAACATCTGTATTCCCGGCGGAAGGCCCGCTGGTGGACAAGATTGGCCCTGTGGTGACTGCAGCCGAAGTTTCGTACATGAGCGACGGTAATGCGGTGCTGCAGCTGACCTTTAGCGAAGGCCTCAATGGCGATAATGCGTCTTCGGATCTGTTCCGTTTCCACTGTTGGAAGGACGGTCAGATGGATTCCCTGGTGAAGGCGGCAAGCGATGTTTCGAAGACCTCCGCGTCTCAGTGGAAGCTGGTTTTCCCGAAAGGTGGCGATTCTGATATTGTGCCTGCTGTCGGTGATTCAGTCCGTTTTGTTCCGCCATCTCAGTTGGGCGCGGCGCTGGACCTTGTGGATGTGGGAACGCATGAGTATAACCAGTGGGTGCGCGTGACCGGCGAACAGAAGGTGACGATTACGAGCCCCGGTGTGGTGACGCTGAATCCGGATTCGCCGGCGTTTGACAGTGCCAAGGTGATTATCCGTAGCGACAGCGCGACGGTGCCGAAACTCGTGAAGGATGAATCGATTCTTACTGCAGAACAGGCGGCTACCGCTTACGGAACGCAGGGACATTTCCTGGGTGACCTCAATATGGCCGAACTGGTAGAAAACCAGATTGCCGACATTATGAAGGCTGTCCAGGGAACGCCTAGCTACACCGACAAGAAGGCCGGAAAGAATGAGGTTGCGCAGACCTACACGATCGAACAAATCATCTCTATGGTGGCGGCTGGGCAAATGTCCCTTGGCGATGCGAAAAAACGTTTCGGTCTGGATCCGGTCATTGTGGATGCTTACAAGAACGGAATGCTTACGGCTGAGAATGTCCGTAAGTACGCCCGCGGCACGGAAGCCGATATCAGGCAGATTGTCGAATCCGTTGCTGAAAATACGGAACTGCGCTACGAGGCGACCTACTACTCCAGCCTGGGTGAATTTGTGAACAGTAATTCCGGTGTGATTACTTGCAACGGCGACATCTTCAAGGAAAATGGACGGGGAACCTGTCTTGACAATAACGGCAAACTGTTCCTTGCTTGGAATATGCGCGCGAAAAACGGTCGTCTCGCTTCGACGGGTGTCTACATCGCAAGACTGGAATACCGAATCAAGGTCGGAAGCAAGACCATGGTGGACCGTACGCAGGACTTCCTGTGGGGTGTGCGTCGCGGCAAGGCGAATGCGATCGACTTAGGTCTCTAGTTTGTTTAAATTTCTCTCTCGTTAAAAAGAAGGGCCGCACCTTGGGTGCGGCCTTCCTTATATGCCTTGCAAGAACGACTCGCGGTGAGGCCGCGAGTACGAAGCATTACACGAACTTGTAGAGGTCGGTAATGTCTTCGTTGTTCTTGTCGTAGAACCAGAACTGGTTGATGTGGGCGTGCTCGTCTTCCACGAGGCTGATGTTCATGCTGTGCTTGTATTCCAAGTAGTTGAACATGCGGTTGTGGTCCTTGCAGAGCACGTCGATCACCTGCGGGCTTACCACGAGGGTCACTTCGCGGAGCTTGCCCTTTGCCTTCGCGCGGGCCATCCAGCGGTCGATCATGCCGAGCGTGGATTCAAGCGTCGCGATGCGTCCGCCGCCGTCGCACACCGGGCAACGTTCGGTCTTTTCGGTCATCAGATTCACGCGGACGCGCTTACGGGTGACTTCCATGAGGCCGAACTGGCTGATGGGGGCGGGGCTGATCGGGGCCTTGTCGCGGCGGATTGCCTTGCGGAATTCCTGGTAGACCTTTTCGTTGTCTTCTTCGGATTCCATATCGATAAAGTCGATAATAATCAGGCCACCCACATCGCGGAGCCTAAGCTGCTTTGCAATCTCGTAGCAGGCGTCGATGTTCGTTTCGAGGATGATCTTGCCCTGGTCCTTGCCGTGCACCTTCGGTCCGGTGTTCACGTCGATAGAGACGAGTGCTTCGGTCTGTTCGATGACGAGGTTGCCGCCACGCGGGAGCGGTACCTGACGCTGCAGGGAACGTGCGTAGTCGTTTTCGATCTTGAAGTATTCGAACAGGCTTTCGTTGCTGCTCCAGAGCTTCACCTTGTCGAGCTTGTCCGGCGAGAGTACCTTGAGGTATTCGCGCAGGGCGAAGTATTCGTCGCGGTTGTCGATATACACGTAGTCGGTGTTGTCGCTGAAGTATTCGCGGACGGTCTGTTCAATCGAATCGGATTCTTCGTAGATGCAGGTTTCGGCAGGCTGGTTTTCGAAGTTGTACTTCGTCTGTTCCCACTTGCTTTCGAGTTCGCGCATCTGCTTGTTGATTTCGAATTCGGATTCGTTCAGACCGTTGGTACGAACGATGTAGCCCACGTCGCGACCCTTGAGGCGGCGGACCACCTTCTTGAATTCGCGGCGCTTGGCCGGGTCGCGTTCACGCTTGGACACCCCAATGAAGTTGGTGCCCGGCATGCACACGAGGAAACGACCCGCAAAGCTCAGGTGAGTGGTCAGACGGGCACCCTTGGTGCTGATCGGTTCCTTGACCACCTGAACCATGATTTCTTGGCCTTCTTGCAGAATTTCGTCAATAGAGACTTCCTTGGAAGAACCGCCCTCGTCATCGTCGTCGCCATATTCGCGGCGGAGGAGTTCGTTTCTGTCCATGGCGTCTTCTTGATGCAAAAAGCCTGCCTTTTCAAGGCCAATATCAATGAACGCAGCCTTGAGTGCCGGAAGCACCTTCTGGACCACGCCCTTGTAAATATTGCCCAGAACTCGATTAGAAGAAACGCCTTCGACGACAAGTTCAACGAGTTCGCCGTCTTCCATGATGGCGATGCGCTTTTCGTAAGGCGTCTTGCTAATCAAAATTCCACGCTTGCACTTATTTGCCATTAAAGCTCCTAAAAGGTAGACAAAACTTGATGGTTGATTCCCTAAGAAGCAGTCCAAAAGTATGGAACGCTTCCGAACCCACGCGCTTCTTTTACGGAAAGTACCGCATTTCCACGGCGTAAAGTCTAGGGAGCCTAAATATAATAAGTAGAAAGTAAGAAGTTTGCGGGATTTGGGCGAAAAGTGGACTGAAATACAAAAAAATAAGGATGGGCGGCATTTCTTTGATCTTTTTAAGGTCCATTTCTAACGAATTAATATACATTAGGGGTATGGATATCGCATCGAGTACATACCGGCGGATTTTTGTGTTGGGTTCCGGGTTCAGCAAGTCGTTTTGCCCGCAAATGCCCACGCTCCGCGACCTGAACGAGCTGATTCCCTTCGGAATATCGGACGAGTTCCCGCACCTGCGTGACTACTGCAGGCGTTTCCTAGAACTTTGCAATAACCAGGCGGAATACCTGAATATCGAAACGCTTTCGACTTCGATTCTGTCGGCGCAGATTTTCCCCGGGGTGCGCGAGAGCCTTTATCATTCCAGCTTGCGTTTTGAACTGTTGCGATTTATTGCGGGAGCCATTCGCCATGATCATGCGGTGGATTCACAGTCGGCGGCCATTCTCCGCAAGTTCTTGACGGGTTGCGTGAATTGCCCGAGTGAAGGCGTGCGCGACACCTTGCTGCTGTCCTTTAATTATGACACGCTGATCGAGGACGTGATTACGGATGATGCCAAGATGAATGCGCGTGTAGCGGTGGATTACGGGGTGCGTATAGACCCGGCTGACCGCAGCGCGGTTCGTGCGCCGCGTACCCATTCGGTGGATTTGATTAAGTTGCATGGATCGCTGAACTGGTATCCGGTCAAGGGTGCGTCAGACCCGCTTGATTTGAAGAACGTGTGCCAGGTGGAACCTTGCGATCGCAGTTTCCCGATTTATCGCGAGGATACTCCGATTTATATTCCGATGGCGCATACGAAGGAATCTTTCTTGCGCGGGAGCCTGTTTAATTTGTTGTGGAGTAAGGCCGATTACTACCTCAAGAATGCCCAAGAAATTTTCTTCTTGGGTTATGGTTTCCCGAAGTCCGACATGAACAATCTGGAATTCCTGCTTCGCCACCGTGACCGCTTCAAGAAGGTGGTGGTGTTTGAACGCGAAGGCCACCCAGATCTGGAACGCCTGCGTGAGTTGCTCGGTGAAATCGTCGTCAGTTGCGACGCGAAGGAATTCTTGGCGAAGTTCTAGTACTCGCTACTGGGAAACCTGCCCGGCAGTCTTTTGTCTTGCTATATTTTGCACCGAAGGGTGTGAAAATGAAATTTCTTGGATTGGCCATATTTATGCTTGCGGGCATTGCCTGCGCCCAGCTGGTGCAAAAGAAAGCGCCTACTGCCGCCGACTCTATTGATTTGGGCAACAAGAAAGGGCCGGTTGTTTATGCGGACCCTAAAGAGAACGAAAAGTCTGCCATAAAAGATGCGACTGCCAAGATGGACAGTCGCGAATATTCGAACGATTCTACCGTCGGAACGCTGATCGGTGTCGGTGCGGAATTTGTCGGCGATATGGTGAAAGGCATGCTTTCGCCGAATTCTCCCGAAACAGACGCCGTCGAACTGGAACGCACGAGACGGTAGCGCTTTGCGCTAGTTGGTAGAACTTAGTGCGCTTCGCTACAGAACTTAGAAGATGTTTACTGAGCTCTAAGTTCTAAGCTCTGCCGAAGGCTCTGTTATCCCAAATATTTTTCGCCGGATTCTACGCTCTGGTAGATGAGCGTGTTGATGGTCATGGGGCCCACGCCGCCCGGAACCGGAGTGTAGGCCGATGCCACGTCGTCGAGACCCTTTTCGATATCGCCCACGCCACCCGGATGGTAGCCGGCGTCAACCACGACGGCGCCCTGCTTGATCCATTCCTTCTTGATGAATTCCGGCTTGCCGACAGCACCCACGAGGATGTCGGCCTGCTTCACGAATTCGGGAAGGTTCTCGGTCTTGCTGTGGCAAATGGTTACGGTGCAGTCTGCATTTAAAAGCATTAGGGCCATCGGCTTTCCGAGAATGGCGCTGCGGCCTACGACCACGGCGTGCTTACCCTTGAGAGGAATGTTGTAAGCCTTGAGAAGACGCATAATGCCGGCTGGCGTTGCGCAACCGTAAGCGGGTTCGCCCATGGCCATACGTCCAAAGCCGAGGCAGGTCACGCCGTCTACGTCCTTGCGGGCGTCAATGGCTTCGAAGGCGGCGCGTTCGTCGATGTGGCGCGGAACTGGGTGCTGCAGCAAGATGCCGTGCACGTCGCGGTTCTCGTTGAGTTCCTGGATTTTGTTCAGGAGTTCTTCGGTGGTGGTGTTCTTGGGGAGAACCACGCGGATGCTTTCCATACCCACGCGGGCGCAGGCGTTGCCCTTCATCTTGACGTAGGTGGCGCTGGCCGGGTCATCACCGACGAGGATTGTTGCAAGGATGGGGGTCTTGCCCGTCTTTTCCTTGAGCTTGGCCACGCGGGCGCTGAGTTCTTCTTCAGTGGTCTTGGCAAGGGCCTTGCCGTCGAGGATGAGTGCTGCCATAAGTGTCTCCGGTGCGCAGATGCGCGGTTGTTTGCTGCAAAGATAGAAAAGTGTGCGGGGTGAGTAAGATGGAATTGTTTGCTGGCGACTAGATGTAACGGAATGTTTACCCAAACTTGACAATTTGTCAATGGAACATGCTCGCGCGTGAGGCCTATTTAGCCATTTTAAGGGTAATTTTAAGTTGAAAGATTATATACGGGCGGTGGTGCGCTCGAATAAAGGAGTTAAATATGGGATGGCTTAAAGGTTTGGGCATTGCCCTCGCTAGTTCTTGTGCCGTTTACGCGGCGACGGTCAATAACCCGATTATGTACGTCGATAGCCCGGACCCTTCCATTGTCCGTGTCGACGATGCTTACTACATGGTGACGACGACCATGCACTTTGCCCCGGGCGTGCCCGTATTCAAGAGCACGGATTTGGCCCAGTGGCGCACAGTGGGATACGCCTACCAGACGCTCACCAACAACGACCAGCAGAACTTGAATGGCGGCAAGGACGCCTACGGTAAGGGCTCGTGGGCTTCGAGCATTCGCTACCACAAGGGATTTTTCTACGTGCTGACACCGTCTTACACGACTGGCAAGACGCATTTGTACAAAACTGCCGATGTGGAAAGCGGCCAGTGGAGCGAAGTGCAGCTCCCGTTCTACCACGACCCTTCTTTGTTCTTCGATGACGACGGCACCGTGTGGGTGTTCTACGGCAGCGGCGACCAGATTGGCTATGTGCAGCTAAACGACGATGCAAGCGGTGTGAAGGCTGGCGGCAGGAGCGGTAAGCTCGGCGGCGTGAGCGTGAACCAGGCTACCGGCAAGAGCGGCTATATTGTACAGCAGGAAGGCTCGCACATGGAAAAGGTGAACGGTGAATACTACCTGTTCACGATTTCTTGGCCGAATGGTTCTTGCCGTACTGAAGTGGTTTACCGCTCCAAGAGCCTGCTTTCGGGCTATACCGGCAGAGTGTTTTTGGCTGATAACGGTGTTGCGCAGGGTGGCATCTTTGATACTCCCGATGGCAAGTGGTATGCCCTCCTGTTCCGCGATTCCGGCCCGGTCGGCCGTATGTCGCACCTGGTGCCGATGGAATGGAAGGACGGCTGGCCGGTTCCGACCAGCGGAAGCAAGGCTCCCTCCACGATTGACCTGCCGGAATCCCCGCTTCCGGGCTATGGCATGGTCACCAGCGATGATTTTGAATCCAGCGAACTTGCTCTTGAATGGCAGTTCAACCACAATCCCGATAACAAGAACTGGAGTTTGTCTGCAAATCCGGGATTCTACCGCATTACTACGAGCCGCACCGATAGCCGCGTGGTGAGTGCGAAGAATACGCTGACCCAGCGATCCTTTGGCCCTAAGAGTTCTGGCCGTACGCTTGTGGATGGCACCGGCATGAAGGATGGCGACATGGCGGGCCTCGTTGCCCTGCAGGACGACAAGGGTTTTGTGGCACTCGCCAAGGATGGCGACAGCTACAAGGTGGTGATGTACACCGGAAACAAGGATGGTGAAAGCCTGAAGGACAACAAGGCGATTTCGGGTTCCAAGGTTTACCTGCGAATTGATTTCGACTTGCCGATTGACCGCGGTACCGCATACTTCTACTACAGCACCGATGGCAATACCTGGACAAAGATTGGTAGCGACGTGAAGCTCAATTACGACCTCCACATGTTTGTGGGAGTGCGCTGGGGCCTCTTCAACTTTGCAACAAAGCAGGCGGGCGGCTATGCGGACTTTGACTGGTTCAAGGTCGGTGTTGACGTGAACGATGAAATTTATCTCGATGGCGCAGGTTCTGAACCTGTCCCGCAGACTCCGTTCTGTGCTGCTGGTGAAAATTGCCCCGCCATTGCGCTCCCGGGCAAGATTGAGGCAGAAAACTTCGACGTGCCGGGCAAGGGCAAGGACGGTACCTCTTACTACGACGGCGATTCCGAGAACCACGGCGACAGCGACTACCGCGCAGGTACCGGTGTTGACCTTTACAAGAAGGCGACTGGAATTATTGTGGGCTACAATAGCGAAGGTGACTGGCTTGAATACACCGTGAACGTGAAGGAAGCGGGGGACTACACCATGTTCGCGGCTGTCGCTGCTGCAGGCAACACCTCGAGTTTCAAGCTCTCCTTGGATGGCAAGGACATCACCGAAGAAATTGCGGTGCCGGCGGCAAGTTCCGGCGAAGAGAATTACGACGACTACAACAAGGTGCAGGCTAATGTGACGCTCCCTGCTGGCGAACATGTGCTCCGCTTCACGGTGGTTGGCTCTTGGCTTGATATCGACTACTTTACGTTCGTGAAGGGCAAGGATGCTACGGATCCGGAACCGATTGATCCGATGGGGATTGCCAATGCGGTTCGTTACGATGTGCAGGCTGAACAGGTTTACCGCGTGTACGGCCTGAACGGAAGCTTTGTGGGCGCCGTGTTTGCCGCAAGTGCAAGCGAAGCCCAGTCTAAAGTTCGCGCCATGGTTTCGGAAAAAGGAATCTACCTGATTAGAGCGAAGAATGGGATGGTTTATCGCTTTACGGTAACGAAATAGCCCTTCGGGCTAGTTCAGATTTCGGATTTCAGAATTCAGAAACTCATTATAAATTCTGAAATCTAAATTCCGAATTCATAAAGGTGCTTGAGTGGTGCGAGAGTGCAATTAACATAAGGAGCGAAGGATGTTTGGTATGAAAAATTTGGGCAAGGTGGTGCTTGCCCTCGTGAGTGTTGCGCTGTTTACGGGTAATGCTTTTGCAGACAACCTAACTGTAGACGGAAAATCCCGTAGCATGCTCGTGTATGCTCCGTCGGGAATCGAAAAGAATCGCCCGCTCATCATTCAGATGCACGGCATGAATCAGGACGCCTCCTACCAGAAGAATGCGGCGAAGTGGGAGTCCATTGCCGATACCGCGCGCTTCGTGGTGGTTTTCCCGAATGGCGAAAACAAGGCCTGGGACATTGGCGGCGACAAGGATGTCAATTTCTTGAAGGCAATCATCAACGAAATGTATCAAAAATACGGAATCGATAAAAACCGTGTATATGTTTCGGGATTTTCGATGGGTGGCATGATGAGCTACCATGCGGCAAACAAGATGGGTGACATGATTGCGGCTATTGCGCCTGTTTCGGGTGGTGGCGGCGTGAATTCGCCCAAGCGTGCGATGCCGATTATGCATACGCACGGCACGAGCGACGATGTGGTGAATTATAACAGCACCGTGAATACCCTGAAGGGCTGGGTCAATGCGCAAAAGTGCTCAAGCAGTTCGCAGAAGATTAAGCCGTATCCGACGACTAAGTCGGGCTCTGCCGCGTCTCTTGAAATTTGGAGCGGCTGCACCGATGGCGTCGAGGTGCGCCTGCTGACAATCGAAGGAAAGGGTCATTGGTATTCTATGGACGAGGCCGTGAGCGTGAACACGAGCGTGGAAATCTGGAATTTTGTGAAGAACTATTCGCTGGATGGTTCCTCTCTTCCGCCGCCGACACCTGCGATTGTCGTGCCTACGAACCGCGATGAAGTCTTTAACGGCGGCTTCGATTCGAGCGCCGTGTCTTGGGACCTGCAGGTGCACGGTGACGCGCAGGCGACGGGCGAGGCCAAGGGCGGCAAGTACCAGCTGGATATTTCTGCCATCGGTACCGAGAATTACCAGGTGCAACTTATCCAGCACGATTTGCACCTTGAAAAGGGACAGTGGAACGAAATCAGTTTTGACGCGAGCGCGGGTGCGGCACGTACGCTCGAGGTGAATGTGGAACAGCACAACGACCCGTGGGCATCTTACCTCAAGGAAAAGCAGAATTTTGAACTCGGCACTACGTCAAAGACGTTCACGTTCAAGTTCCAGATGACGGCCGCGACCGATACGAACAGCCGCCTGAGTTTCAATGCCGGTGCTGTGACGGGAACGCTTACGCTCGACAACGTGAAAATTGCAAAACTCGATGCCGCGCAAATTCCTGAGGAAGATCCGTCGACTTTGCGTGGGGTACAGTACATGCGTGAGCAACCATCGGAGTACGCCGTGTTCAATATACACGGAAGCAGGCTCGGCTTGGTTGAAATTCATGATGCGGGTTTTGCCGAATCGCTTGAACAGGCTGGGTTCACTAAGGGTGTGTATCTTTTGCGGAGCTTGAAGGGCAAAAAGTCGCTCCTGGTGCCCGTTTCCCGCTGAAAAAGCCAAAACCGGATTATCATTCTGGAGCGAAGCTATACGATACTTGGCAACTTGTTGCCATAGTAGAGTTATCCTCTTTGGGGAGATAGAATCCATAGAACGCCATTGACAAATAATCAATGGCGCCTTCTGTTTTGGCGGGTATTTTGCCGTTTTTGGAGAGTATTTTTAAACCAGTAAATCAAAAAAAAGTGGAGATGAAGATGTTTGGTTTAAAAAAATGCTCGCTCGGCGGGGCTGTTGCCCTTGCCTTTTTGGGTATGGCTTCTCAGGCCTTTGCGCATCCTGACAGCCTGGTGCTTACGCCTCCGCTGGGATGGAACAGCTGGAACGTGTTCCACGAAAACATCAATGAAAAGCAGATTCAGGAAATTGCCGATGCCATGGTGTCTTCTGGCTTGAAGGACGCGGGCTACATTTACCTGAACCTCGACGACAACTGGATGGACACCAAGCGCGATGCGCAAGGCAACCTCCAGAATAATCCGAAAACCTTCCCGAGCGGCATGAAAGCCATTGCCGATTACGTGCATGCGAAGGGCCTTAAGTTCGGCCTTTACGGCGACCGCGGCAAGCGCACCTGCCACCATTACAACAGCAAATGGGATAGCCAGAGCGGTTCCAATGGTCACGAAGAACAGGATGCCAAGAAACTCGCCGAATGGGGCGTTGACTACTGGAAGTACGACAACTGCGATTCTGACCCGAATACCCAAGAAAAAGATTACACCGCCATGTCCAAGGCCCTCCGCAATTCCGGACGCGACATCGTGTTCAGCATTTGCATGTGGGAATACAAGGACTGGATGCCGAAAATCGCGAACCTCTGGCGTACCACTTTCGACATTGGCCCCGAATGGATTTCTACCTCCTGGTACCGCGGCGTCTACGAAATTATCGATGCCAACAACAAGTATTGGCAAATCGCTAAGCCCGGCCACTGGAACGACCCGGATATGCTCGAAGTAGGCAATAGGGGCCTCTCTTACGAAGAACAGCGCTCCCAGATGACGATGTGGTCCATCATGGCTGCCCCCATCATGATCAGTTCCGATGTGCGCAACATGAGTAACGAAACGAAGGACCTGTACCTGAACAAGGATATGATTGCCATTAACCAGGATTCTCTGGGCGTTCAGGGACATCGCGTCTCCGACGTGAACGGCAAGCAGATTTGGACCAAGCCCTTGAAAAATGGCGATATCGCCGTGGCACTTCTCAATAACAACAGTTCTACCCAGACTGTGGAATGCAACTTTGCAGACATTGGCGTAGAAGGCGAAGTGGAAGTTCGCGATGCCTGGAAAAAGAAGGACTTGGGCCCAGTATCCCATGTTTCTATCGAACTTCCGGCACATGGCTCGGCACTTCTCCGTTTGGTTCTCAAGCCGGTTCCGCGCGCTCCGTTCAAGGGCGAAGCTCTCGCCATTCCGGGCAAGATCGAAGTGGAAGATTTCGACATTAACGGTGTGGGCCAGGGCAACACCACCTACAACGAAAACGATACCGAAAACCACGGCGATAGCGACTACCGCCCGGGTACCGGCGTAGACCTTTACAAGAAGGCGACCGGCGTGATCGTGGGTTACAACCAGGCGGGTGAATGGCTCGAATACACCGTGAAGGTGGCCTCGACGGGAACTTACACGATGAACGCTTCTGTGGCTTCTGCCAACAACACGTCAAGCTTCAAGCTCTCTATGGACGGCAAGGACATTACCGAAGAAATCGCCGTGCCTGCAGCCACTGAGGGCGAAGACAATTACGACGAATACAATACGGTCGAAGCCAAGGTCAGCCTGACCGAAGGCGAACACATTCTCCGCTTCACGGTTACTGGCGACTGGATGGATATCGACTGGATTGAATTCTGCTCGGGTGAAAGCTGCGAAGAACCGCAAGGGATTCGCACTGCTCTCCCTGCCGCCATGAACCGCGACTTGGCTCCGCGACTCCTCAAGAAGGGCAACACGCTCTTCATCGAAAAGAACGGCAAACGCTTCGACCTGACAGGACATAGGATTAAGTAGTTTAAGGCCCTTTCTTATTGAGTTAAAGCCTTTGACATTTTTTCAAAGGCTTTTTCGATATAGATGAGCTTTTAATGGCAGAACAGGTTATTTTATAAATTAGAAGACCTTTTTTCGAGAATGCGCCTATGCTGAATATCAACGAAATTAGCGATTACAGGGACCTGCTCAAGAATTATTATACCCAGCGAAAGCTGGATATGCCCCTGTATTCCTACAAGATGATGGGGCAGAAGCTGGGACTCGATACGAGCCAGATTTTCCGTGTACTGAACAAGGAACTGCATCTGCCGAACCACAGCATTCCCCTGGCGAAGGACCTGTTGGACCTGAAGGGGCGTAGCGGCGAAATTTTTGAAATCCTGGTGGCGGCAGCCAAGGCGAAGTCGCAGGCGAAAAAGGAAAAGCTCTACAAGATGGCGCTTTCGCTGCAGGATGTGGACTTGCGCAAGTTCAGTGCGAGCGAATACCTGTTTTTAAGCAAGTGGTGGATTCCGGTGGTGCGGGCGCTAATCGAAATGAACGGGGGCCATGCCGAGGTTTCACGCTTGGTGAAGCAGATTACGCCCGCTGTCTCGGAAGACCAAGTGCGCGAGGCCATCGCGGTTCTCAAGGATTTAAAGCTGATTACGCCGCTTGCCTCGGAACGCTACGCCGCGACAACGGCTAACTTTACATCGGCGGGGTCGCCGACAAAGACCGCTGCCATTCGCAGCTACCAGAACCAGCTCTTGGCGCTTGCGCAGAATGCGCTGGTCGCCGTGGAGCCTGCGAAGCGGAATATCTCTTCGCTGCTGGTGGGTGTGGACGATGAATGCTTTGATGACCTGAACGAGATGACTTTGGAATTTAGACGACAGGTGCAAAAGAGGGTGGCCGAGGTGAAGGACGTGAATCGCGCGATGCAGTTCGTGTTCGCCTTTTACCCGGTCGCCGAAGTTGCCAAGGAGTCCAAGGGTTCACAGGCTAAAAAAGTGGGGGCGAAAAGATGAAAAAGTTTCTTTTATTCCTCGCCGTTTTTGTGTCGCTTGCGTTCTGGGCGTGTTCCGGCGAAAAGGATGTGGCCGGAATCAGCACGGTGGAGACGGAAAATGCCTACCTGATTCAGGTTGTCCGCGGAGATTCGTTGCCGGCGGCAAACGTGGTGGCGCGCGTGCGTTCTGCGGAATATGTCCGAAGCGTCGAGGGGGCTGCTGCGGATTCCGCGGATGCCGAATTTTTCAGCGAATTCGTGACGGATTCCTTGGGCTGCATTCGTATCAACAGCCTTGCCGTCGATGTGGCGACTCTTGAAGTGGTGGATGCTGGCGAAGGCCTGTTCAAAAAGATTTCAGCCGAAGACATCAAGGACGGAGATTCCGTGCGGTTTGTCTTGGAAAAGACTGGAAGTCTACGCGGAAAGGTGCATTTGCCCGAAGGGGTCGACTATGCCTGGGTTCAGGTGTACGGTTCGGATCGTCTTGTCAAGACGGACGCTCAGGGTTTCTATGCGATGGATTCGTTGCCGCCATTTGAATATGAGTTGCGTTACATTGTAGGCGATAGCGTGGTGGAGGGATCGGCTACGGTCGATGCCGCCGAAGAAACTTCGGCCTATGTTTACGCGTTCGAGCCGGATTCCGTCAAGATTCTTGATTTCGAGTCGGACAGCGAGGAATTTTTCATTACCGATTTGGGAATCTCGGTGGAAGGCTATATGCGCGTCACCGATACGAACGTGGTGACGACGCCGGATGTGGATGCAGGTGTCGCAAGCTTTATCGAAGATGCGGGCGCTGGACGCGAAGGCCGAGCGTTGCATTGGAAATCCTCGGCTGCAGTGGGCAAGTGGTCTTTCTTTGGTACCTGGATTTGCAAGGAGGAGTCTCCCTGCGATATTTCGGCGACGGATTCCATCGTGTTTTATGCTCGCGGAACTGGTGTCATCTCGATTGCCTTTGAAACTCTGGGAAGTTCAAATGTCGAAGGCAAAACCTTGGCGTACGACACCCTTGCCACAGATGGTGAATGGAGCCGCCGCGTGATAAAGCCTTCGAACTTTAAGCCACGCGATGACCTTTACGGAAACCTCGGCTGGGATGTGATTAGCAAGGCTACGACGACGATTTCGATTGCCGCTTACGACGATACAGAATTCTGGATAGACGATGTGGTGCTCTACGGCGTCAAGCCCAGTAACTTCATTGAGCGTTAGTTCCCGGACACCCCTTTGAAATTTTGACAAAACTAAATCCCCGAACAGGGGATTTTTTCGTGCTACAGGATTTAATTTTAGATTGGTTGGCTTGTGCTGGAAAAAGGATGGTACGAGATGTTTGGAATCAAAATCAATCGCATGGCTTGCGTTGCCCTTGCTGCAATGGGATGTTGGTGTGCTCAGGGGCATGCGCAAGACCTGCTTTACCCCGACATGTTCGCGCTTGGCGATGTGCAGCTGCTCGATGGTCCGCTGAAGGAGCGCCAGGACCTGAATGTTGAAACGCTGCTTGCCTACGATACGGATAAATTAATTGCGCCGTTTTACGAAGAAGCGGGGATGAAGCCGAAGGCCAGCAAGTTTTCGAACTGGGCGGGCCTCGATGGCCATGTGCTGGGGCATTACCTGAGTGCCTTGGCAATGCAGTATGCGGCAACTGGCGACGAACTCATCAAGGAACGGCTGGAGTATGTGCTGAGCGAACTCAAGACAATTCAGGATTACAATTCCAGGGACAACAATTTCAAGGGTTACCTGAGCGGCGTTCCGAATGGAAAGCAGATGTGGCTCAAGTTCAAGAATGGAAACGCGGGCGCGCAGAACGGCTATTGGGTGCCGTGGTACAACATTCACAAGACTTTTGCGGGCCTCCGCGATGCCTATATCTATGGCGGCTATGAACAGGCGAAGACGATGTTCCTTGCCCTTTGCGACTGGGGCCTCACGATTACGGGCGGACTCAACGACAACGCCATGGAATCGATGCTCGGCACGGAACATGGCGGCATGGACGAAGTGTACGCCGATGCCTACGCCTTGACGAAAAACGAGAAGTACCTGAAAGAGGCCAAGCGCTGGTCGCACAAGTGGCTTTTAAATGCGATGGCGGCGGGGAACGACAACCTCACGAACATCCACGCGAATACGCAGGTGCCGAAAGTCGTAGGTTTTGCACGTATCGCGGAACTCACGAACGATGCGACTTATGTAAAGGGCTCCGAGTTCTTCTGGGACCGTGTGGTGAACAAGAGGAGCATTGCAATTGGCGGCAACAGCATCTCGGAACATTTCCCGGCGCTCGACAATCACAAGAAGTATGTGGAGGAACGCGAAGGACCGGAATCGTGCAACACCTATAACATGCTCAAGCTCACGGAACGCCTGTTCAATATGGATCACGACGCCAAACAGGCGGATTTCTACGAACGTGCTCTCTTTAATCATATTTTATCTACAATACATCCGAGACATGGCGGGTACGTGTACTTCACTCCTGCGCGTCCCCGCCATTATCGGGTGTATTCCAAGGTGAATGCGGCCATGTGGTGCTGCGTGGGTTCCGGAATGGAAAACCCGACGAAATACAGCCAGTTTATTTATACGAAGGACGGCGATGAACTATATGTGAACCTGTTTGCCGCATCGCTTCTGAACTGGAAAGACAAGAAGGTGAAAATCAAGCAGGAAACGGCTTTCCCGAAGGGGGAATCGGCGAAGTTTACCGTTACGGGTAGTGGCAGTTTCGATATGAAAATTCGCCACCCCTACTGGGTAAAGGAAGGCGAATTCAAGGTTGTCGTGAACGGCGATACCGTGGTGAAAAAGTCGGAGCCCTCCAGCTATGTTTCTGCGGGAAAATCGTGGAAGTCGGGCGATGTAATCGAGGTGCTGTTCCCGATGTACACGCACACTGAAGATTTGCCGGGCGTGAGCGATTATGTGGCGATTTTGCACGGGCCAATCGTGCTTTCGGCAAAGACCGGAACCGAAAATCTGAACGGCCTTGTGGCCGATGACGGCCGCTGGAGCCATATTGCGTCGGGCGCGTTGCAGTCGCTGGATCAGGCGCCGATGCTTGCGAGCAAGAAGGAAGAAATCCCGTCGAAGGTGGAGCGCGTCAAGGACGAACCGATGCACTTTAAGGCGCCGTACCTGTTTGCAAACAAGAAGGATGCAAACCTGTTGCTGGAGCCGTTCTACGAAGTGCACGATGCTCGCTACATGATGTACTGGATGGTGCTTACGGACCCTTCGATTCTCGAACGCCTGAAAAAGGAACAGGAAGAGGCCTTGGCGCTCGACGAGAAGACGGTTGACAAAGTGGCGCCCGGCGAGCAGCAGCCCGAAGTGGACCACAAGATGAAAACGGAAAATTCTTCGACGGGAACGCATCAGGGTGAGTTCTACCGCGACGCGGGCAAGTGCAGCGGCGGCGACGGTGGACTCATCAGCTATGAATTTGAGACGAATAGCGAAGATTCCCTGAGCCTCATGGTTCGCTACTGGGGTAACGAAGGCTGCACCCGCGAATTCGACATCAAGATTGACGATGAAAAGCTTGTGACCGAAAATATCTCGGGCAAGTGGAACAAGGACGAATTCGTGAACGTGACTTACCCGATTCCGGACAACATGGTGAAGGACAAGAAGATTGTGCGAATCTCGTTTACGGCAAGTTCGGGAATGGTGGGCGGTATTTACGGCGTGCGTCTGCTGCGCAACAAGCCGAAGCCAGAGGAACCTCCGCAGGTAATTGCCGCGAAGCCTGCCGCTCGCCCCGATTTGAAGGCCCGCGTTTACGGCGGGGAATTGCAGATTGATGCCGGTACGGCGCTTTCGCAGGGCTATACCGCACGAATCTACGGCGTGAACGGTCGCTTGGTAAAATCGCAGGCGCTTGCTGCGGGGCAGTCCAGCTTCAGCATCGGCCTTGGTGACATGAAAAACGGCATGTATGTCTTGAAAATCCAGCGCGACGGTTTCAGCTACGGCACAACGATTTTCAGGAAAAAACGATAAAATTGAGAACATTTTGTAGAATTTGAGAACATGAATTCTGTGAAATGCTGAGTTTTATGCTTAAATCTGTTAAATTTTAGTTAATTTAGGATATTTTGCTAATATAGAACTATATTTACCATATAAAATTTGAGAACATTTTGAAAGTTCTCCGGGATGGTTATATGGTAAATTGGGTGAATAAGTTCAAAATGGCGGCCTTGGCCGCCGCTTTGGGCACAGGCGTTGCCTCGGCAGAAAAGACGGTGGTGTTTTTTACGCCGTGGTCGAATACCAATGCGGTCTTGTTCATGAACGGTGATTCCGTGGCGACAATGACTGCGCTTGACAATTATTGTGGCTGGTTCAAGGCGACCGTCGACGCTCCCGAAAAGAATTTCAACGTCTACTTCAAGCAGACCGTTGGCCTGAATTACGTGGGCGCCGAGGGCATGGTGACTGAAGAACCTATGACCGCGGGCGAAATATCGCTCGATTCCGTGGCGACACTTTCGGACACCATTTGGGTGCAGGGCTACAAGACCGATGTTCCTGCGCAGTTTTCGGGCTACCCTGGCGTACTTGGCGATTGCCCGCTCAAGAAAATTCCCGTGACCGTTTACGACTGGCTGCACGGTACCAAAGGCGCCGGCGACGGTAGCGGCAAAAATGGTGACCCCGCAAACGGAGTCAGTGCCGACTTTGGTTCGGGCGGATGTTCCGGCAAGGACAAGGCCGTCACAGGCATGGTCGAATACAACCTCGGCGAAAACGGAGTCCCTGTGCGTGCAGATCCGTTCCCCGAAAAATGCAAGATTACGGAACATCTCGACAGTTGGTTTTTGCCCGAAGTCATTGCCAAAGACGACGAAGGCAACGAGTACACCAACATGACTTGCCGCGACCTTTACGTGTCTATGGACGACGAAGGTTTCTGGCTTGCTGAAGTTTCCAAAGACCAGATTTCTAAAGGCAACGAGGCCAATTCGGACGGTATGTTCCTGCTGGACGATTTTGAATTTCTCGACGAAGCGAAGACGGTTCCGAACCCTTATTACGACCAACTGAAGGGAACAAAAATCGGAAAGCATAACTTCGGCTATGCCGCAAAAATCCAGGCGACCTTCGAATACGTTCCGGGGCAGTATTTTGATTTTTACGGTGACGACGATGTGTGGGTGTTTATCGACCACCGCCTGGCGGTAGACATTGGTGGGCAGCATGGCCAGGTGGCGGGCGCTGTGGATCTCGATACCATCGGGCAGAATACGGGCGACATGCTTGTTCCCGGCAAAATCTACGACTTCCATATTTTCTATGTGGAACGCCATACGGGCTCTTCGAATTTCCGCATGCATACCTCGATTGATTTGCAGGTTGATGCGTCAATCTTCTTGTCGTCGGACAATCGTGACGGCGGCACCACTTACGAAGTCTGGCAGATAAACAAGACGAACAAGCTTTCTTGCAACTTTGATGCAAATTCTACCGAGCTCGATACGACCGGTGGCGTGTCTACCTTCAAGCTTACGGGCGGAAATCTCGCAGGGCCAGAAATTCTGGGCATTGGCACCCATTACGAAGGTATCAAGATTACGAGCGATTCTACGTTCTCCATTGACTCTGCGGCGATTGTTTCTAGCTTTGCGCTTGCCCCCGGCCATTACTTTTTAGAGATCACGCTCAAGGCGGACCCGAGTCAAATGGTGAAGGTCGAAATTACGGTGCCCTCTTATTCTGTGCCGAGTGTCGCGTTTGCAAAAGAAGACTGGACGATTCTCGGTAAAGAGGTTTCGGGCGACACCGCCCAAATTGGCCCCTGGGCGTATGCGACTTACCAGGTGAACATTACCTTCTTTGAAGAATGGGCGAAGGTCAACAATTACAACCGCAAGATTAACCTTTCTTTCTCGAACCCGGATATCGATATTTTAGATACGGTGGGCGGCAAGAAAATCAATGCCGTGACTCTCGACGAAAACGGTCGCGCCACGTTCTACGTACATGCGAATTCCCCTGTGTCGGGCGTGAACCTTACGGCCAAGGGCGCTGCAGCGGGTGTTTCGGTGTGGAGTAACTTGAAATTTGCCGAACCGCCTGCACCCCGTGTAGAACGCGCCATTGTGGTAGATAGAAACGGTGACGGCCGTGCAGATAGTTTGTATGTGCATTTTGAGCGCTCTATCATGGGCAATAGCCGACTTGATTCGATCCAGTTTACCTTTGGCGAATCGTTCCAACCGACATCGAAATTCAAGGTGATAAACGAAACCGATATCGTGATCACGGCTGAAGACATGACCGGCGAAGGATGCAGCAAGAGCGTTTGCGGCTTTGGCAGCAGGCAATTTACGGGCGATGCGTCCGGTGTTTACACAGGGACTTTGAATAACTGGTTCACCTACGAAAACGAAGGCGAAATAAGCAGTTTCTATATCGAAAATGAACCTGTTGCCGATGGCGTTGGCCCCATTATTCTTGCGGCTTCGAAAACCGAAAACAAAGACGGGAATAGATTTTTGAACATTACCTTTAGCGAAGCGATTGCGGATGAATCCAGGGCCGCCTTTGCCGAGATGTTTGAACTCACCTGCATACGTTCGGGCTCGAATCAGGTACCCGAAAAGCCTGTATTGCAGAGCGGTTTGGGTACGCAAATGATGCTGGTTTATGCCGTAAGCGAAATGGATGCGGTGCTCCCGAATGCCGGGGACATGATTCGCTTTGCGCCTCGCGGCTCCGCACGTGATTTGGTCGGCAATGCGCCGCATGCCGAAAACCCGTGGGTCGTAATTACCGGAAACCAGGATCTCGGCGTAGAAAATCCGGGCGTTGTCGCTCTTGGCGAAGACCCGTACGACATTATCAAGAACAATTCCGTAACGCAGCCGAAGCTCATTACGGGTACGACACAGACTGCCCAGCAGATAGCAGATTCCTTGGGCGTGCAAGGGACTCTTCTCGATTTCGATATCGCAAAAATCATGGTGGAACAGACGAAAAACGCAGTCGATGCTCTGGAAATCTTTATCAAGTCGCGCATAGGGAGCGAAACCGATTACGACACGACTATTACGAACATTAGCGAACAAGAAGCGCTTGCGCAGTTGTTCAACGATATCCGCGTGAATCTGTTGGATACGTCGTACGGTTTTAGCGAACAGACCATCAATGGTATTTTGGACGGTTCCATTACCGAAGAAAACTACAAGGCCTTTGTGGGCGAACAGGAACTTGGCGTGATTGCGACCATGACCGAAGCCAATATCGAAGCGAGCCGCGACACGACCATTACCATAGGCGGGGTTACGACAGTAACTCAGGGCGACATGTTCGAATTGATCCGTAGCGGAAAACTGGATGCCGAACTTGTCGAGGCGGGGGTGAGCGAAAAACTGGTCGAGGCAATCAAGCGGGGCGATGTGACCGAATACAACCTCGAAGAATACCGCAGCGGCGAAAAGACGGTTGTGGCCGACAATGCAGTCGAACTTTACTACCGCACGTATTATTTTAGCCAATTTGGCCAGTATGTGGGCGGAACGTCGGGTTCCATCAGGTGTTCCGACAAAGAAGTGTACGGCGACGAAGGCTGCCTCAAAAACAAGGGTAAAGTGTTCCTTGCTTGGAACATGCGCTCCCAAAACGGGCGGTTGGTGGGCACAGGCGTCTATATTGCGCGCCTCGAAGTCAAAATTGTGGTAGACGGCAAGAATACGGTGCACCGCTCGCACGATTACCTATGGGGCGTACGCCGCGGAAAATCGGGTTTTTAACTTCCCATTGACATTATGTCAAAAGAATCTCCTTTTAGGGGGTTCTTTTTTTTCGCCCAAAAGGTAATTTATAGCTAGGTTAGTTTGGTGGGAGGAAAGGAAGGTGTCATGATGTTTGGTTTTAAGGTCAGGCAGGTTGCCTGTGGTATTTTGGCTGCAATGGCCATTTCGGCGGTAAATTCTTTTGCCGTTACGAGTCAGTTCCGCGGTGTCAACTGGGCGGATAAACGCGATAATTTCGTGTCTGATGTGCTGGTGCTTTCGGGCTTAAGCCTTTCGGACAATTACCAGTCGGCGTCGGTGGTTGCCGAACGCGTCATAGGACAGTTCCAGGAGCTGTTCGGTACGAACAGCGTGCGCATGCCGGTGAACGAACCGACGGTTCTCAAAGCGTTCGATATGTATTCCGGCGCCTTGGATGTGGCTCTCAAGCATGGTCGCCTGGTGATGGGCTACTGGGGCCCTGCACAGCCCTCTGGCCCGAAGAACATGGATGACTGGTGGAAAATGTGGGCAAAAATCGTCGAAAAATACGGCGACCACCCGAATGCCTATTTTGAAATTTTCAATGAGCCGCACATGTACAGCAAGGACGAACTGCGCAACTTGTATGCCACATGGCTCGAAAAATTCCCGAATGTGCCACGCGACCATATTCTGCTCGATGGTTCGGGCCTTGCGTGGAATGTGCCCGACATTGCCGACGACCCGCGTTTCGAAGGTTGCCTTTTCGCCGTGCACGAATACACCTTCTGGAACATGAGCATTACCACCGAACAGGGCTGGAAAAACAGCTTCAAGGGCAAGGTGGGCAAGTACATAGACCGCACGGTGTGTACAGAATGGGGCGGTGCCATGAGCCCTGGCGACAAGGCGGGCGTGCATTACGACTACATGGACTATAATTCTACTCCGACCAACTACTTTATGGCCTATATCCGCGGCATGAGCGACCAGTTGCGCGAATGGGAAATGGGCAGCTTCTACTGGCCAGGGCTCCGCGATGGCGACTGGTATAGCATGACCAAGCGCAGCGGCGAAGGGGCGAACATCAAGCTTGAAATCGTGAACCAGTCGGGCGTGGACCGCATGAAAATGGCCTGGGCCGATACGGTCGAGACAACCCCGCTTGTGCGCGAGGCGTATAGCGGCGAACCTGCGGCGATTCCGGGAAAAATCGAGGCCGAGAATTACGACAAGGGCGGAAACCGCTTCAGTTTCTACGACAAGGATGCTGCCAACAAGGGCGAGACCTACCGCGAAGATGCCGTAGATGTCGTTACCCTCGATGGTGCAACCTGTGGCGGCGATGCCTGCAAGGGCTATGCAATTGGCTACACCGAGGCGGGCGAGTGGCTTGAATACAGTGTGAAGGTCGCTGCCGATGGCAAATACGGCGTTCGCGCGAATGTGGCGACGGCTTCAGAGACTTCGAAAATCCAGTTGCTTGTCGACGGCAAGGTGCTTCTCGATACCATTACATTCGAAAAGGTCGACACGACTTGGAATGTGTACAAGGAAGTCGATATTGGCGCGGTGGACCTTACTGCTGGCGAACACATTCTAAGGCTTGCCATTGCAGGTAGCTATGTGAATGTGGATTGGCTCAAGTTCTGCGAAGGCGAGGCCTGCGAGGCGCCTACGGGAATCCGTGAAGTCATGCCCGCATCCGTTACCAAGACTTCGGTCCCGCGCCTCCGCAAGCAGGGCGGCCAGCTGTTTGTCGAAAAGAATGGCGTGCGCTTTGACTTGACCGGACACCGCATCAAGTAAACCTGGTTGGATCACTTCGGCAGGCTCAGTGACCTGTGCTGAATCATTGATAAGTTGTCAACGAGAACTCCCGAAAAGGGAGCTCTTTTTTTGACTGCAAAAGGTATTTTTTTTACTGGTGTGGATTTTTCGTGAGGTTTCTTATGGATACAAAGATTCTTTCTTTGGTGTTTGGCGGCACGCTCGCTTTTGCCGGTGCCGCAACAGCTGCCACTCAAGCTACCTTCTATGTTTCCCCTTCGGGCAGTGATGCCGCCAAGGGTACTAAAGAAGCTCCCTTCAAGACGATTACGCAGGCGCAAAAAGCCGTGCGCGCTATTAACGGCTCCATGACGGGTGACATCGAGGTGATTTTACGCGAAGGTACCTATGTACTTCCGTCTACAGTCAACTTCACCGAAGCCGACGGCGGTAAAGACGGTCACTACGTGCGTTACAAGGCCGCCGATGGTGAAAGACCCTTGATTACCGGTGGCATGCAGATTACCGGCTGGACTCTGCACGACGAAGCGAACAACATCTGGAAAGCCGAAGGTGTCGACGGCCGTTTCCGCCAACTTTACGTGAACAACCGTAAGGCCGTTCGCGCATGCTTCCCTAATGTGATTGACGCAAAGGAAAAAGGCAACGGCGGTTTCGACCACGATTTCGTGCGCCTCACGAAGGTAGACTCTACGGGCCGCGCCTTCGATGTCTCTGCAGACTACGTCAAGAATATCAAGAACATCGAGGATGTCGAAATTCACCTGATGATTGCCTGGTCCGAAAACATCTTGCGCCTGGAGAAGGCCCAGGTGAACGGCGGTACTGCAAAGCTCATTCCCAAGGATCCTGAACGCACCAAGCTGTTCCATCGCGCTTACCCGATGCTCGGCACCGCTTTTGCGAGCAATCCGCCTAAGCAGCAGGTTTTCTATCTCGAAAACTCCTACGATTTGATTGACGCTCCGGGTGAATGGTACCTGGACGAAAAGAATCAAACGCTTTACTACAAGCCCCGTGAAGGCGAAAGCATGGCGACCGCCCACGTGGTTGCTCCCCGCCTTAATACCTTGTTCAGCGTCTTGGGTAAGGATACCAAGAACAAGGTGGGCTACATGTCTTTTGAAGGTTTGACCTTCGCCCATTCCAACTATACCCGCCCCAGCGAAGAAGGCTTCCTGGATTTGCAGGCCGCAAACTTCAACGTAGACGTTCTTCCGGATCCTAGCCGCGGAAACTGGGAAAAACTGAATAGCAACAAGTATTTGCTGTGGCGTCCCGATGCGGCGTTCCGTGTCGAAAATGCGCATCATTTTTTGGTGCAGGGCAACGTGTTCTCGCAAATTGCAGCTACGGGCCTCGACTTTGTCTCTGGCACCAACGACGACATGATTCAGGGCAACGCCTTCTTCGAAATCGGTGCTGCGGGCATTATGCTGGGCAAGTTCTATCAGGACTCTACGACCGAAATCCACATCGCCTACAACCCGAGCGACAAGGACGAAATCAGCACCCGCGATACGGTCAAGAACAACCTGGTCACCAACGTGACGAACGAGCATCAGGGTGCCGTAGGTATTGGCGCCGGTTACCCGCGCTATGTGGTAATCGAACATAACGAAGTCTCTTACACGTATTACTCCGGCATTTCCATTGGCTTTGGCTGGACAAAGGCTCAGACGGCCATGACCAACAACCATGTGAACTGGAACGAGATTCACCATATTGCCCGCCTGCTTTGCGACTCCGGCCCGATTTACACCCTGAGTAACCAGGGCACCGGCAGTGAAATCCAGCATAACTATATCCATGATAACGGAACCTCCAAGTGGGCCGACTACTGGAATGTGCCCATTTACCTGGACGAAGGCTCCAGCGGCTTTACCGTGAAAGAAAACGTGTTCAAGAATTCTCCCTCGGGCGTGGGGCAAAATCAGGCCGGCCAGAACACCTTACAGCAGGACGGTAACTACTACAGCGAAAATGTCGTGAATAATGCCGGTATCGAGAAGGAATTCCGGTACATCCGCGGCATCAAGGAAATCCCGCTGGCTGATTTCAGCAACACCGTGACGCAGGAAGCCTTCAAGGTCGTGGCGACCCTTCCGGGTATCATCCAGGCCGAAGACTACGATGTGGGCGGCCAGAGCGTTTCGTATAGCGACAAGGACTTCGTGAACGAGGGCAACACCTATCGCGAAGACGGCGTGGACGTGGTGGGCTTCGGCTGTTCCGACACGCTCAATACCCAGGATTGCAAGGGATACGCTATCGGCTATACCCAGGCGGGCGAATGGCTTGAATACAGCGTGAACGTGGTTCTTGCAAGCAAGTACGTGTTCCGTGCGAACGTGGCGACCGGGCTTGAAGGCGGCAGTTTCCGCCTGTTCCTTGACGGCAAGGCCGTGACCGATACCATTGCGGTGCCGCAGACCGAAGACTGGAACACCTATACGCTCGTGGACGGCGAAACTGGCGAAATCGAGAAGGGCGACCATGTGCTGCGCGTGCAGTTTACCGGCAGCTACGTGAATATCGACTGGATCCAGTTCGCGCTCACCAAGGAAGAACTCGCGACCAACCCAATTCGCTCCTACAGCATGAACTTCTTGCCGAATGCGGAACGCTCCCTGAAGGTGTTCAACGCAAGCGGCCGCCTGATGGGTGTCTTCAATAACCGCGCAGGCCTCTCGCTCACCGAAACCCTGAAACAGGCTGGCCTTGCCAAGGGAATCTACCTGGTGCGCGGCTCCGGCAAGACGCTCCGTGTGCAGGTGAAATAACCCTTGATAAAATATCAATGCAAAGTGACCGCGAAAACGGTCATTTTTGTGTATATGGGTATAACTTTATACTGGTTGGTTGCAAATTTTTAGGAGTCGTTATGAGAACGCTGGGCTTAGTGTTTGGTTCGTTGGTTTGGACGGCTGTGTTTGCGCCTATGGCTTTCGCCGCCGAAAATCCGCTGAAATTGTGGTATAATACCGATGCGGGTACCTCGTTTACCGATGCCTTGCCCATTGGCAACGGTTATATGGGAGGCATTGTTTACGGTGGTGTTACAAAAGACATTATCGGCCTGAACGAAGGTACTGTGTGGTCGGGCGGCCCGGGTGACAACAACAAGCAGGGGGCGGCAAGCCACCTGAAGGAAGCCCGCGATGCCCTGTGGCGCGGAGATTACAGGACTGCCGAATCCATCGTGTCGAACTACATGATTGGCCCCGGTCCGGCAAGTTTCCAGCCGGTGGGTGACTTGGTGATTACCACATCACATTCGGGCGCTACCAATTACCGCCGCGAACTGGACCTCAAGACGGCTATTGCAAAGACGACTTATACGGCAGGCGGCGTTAATTATACCCGCGAATATTTTGCGAGTTACCCGGACCACGTGATCGTGGTGCACCTCACGGCAAGCGAAAAGGGCAAGGTGAGTTTCGGTGCCACTATGACGACTCCGCACCGTAGCAACAGCATGTCCAGCAACGGCAACACGCTCGTTTACGATGTGACGGTGAATTCCATCAAGTTTCAGAATCGCTTGAACGTGGTGGCAGACGGCGGTACGGTATCAGTTGCGAACGGGAACATTTCGGTGCAGGGCGCAAACTCGGCAATGCTCGTGCTCACCACGGCCACGAACTTCAAGTCGTACAACGATGTCTCGGGCAGCCCGGGCGCGATCGCCTCTGATATTATGTCGAAGGTGGCCAAAAAATCTTACGACGACTTGCTCGCGGCGCACCTCAAAGATTACCAGACGATATTCAATCGCGTTTCGCTGAACCTGGGCGAACCCGACCAGAGCGCAGGCGATGTCACGACGACGCGTGTCAAGAATTTTAATTCCACGAACGACCCCTCGCTCGTAGAACTCCATTATCAGTACGGTCGTTACTTGCTGATTGCAAGTTCCCGCAAGGGCGGCCAGCCTGCGAATTTGCAGGGTATTTGGAACAAGGACACGAACCCGGTTTGGGGCAGCAAGTACACCACGAACATTAACCTCGAAATGAACTATTGGCTGGCCGAATCGGCGAACCTCGGCGAAAGCGTGTGGCCACTCATTGACAAAATCAAGAGCATGGTGCCGCAGGGCGAAAAGACCGCTAAGGTGCATTGGGGTGTTGACGAAGGCTGGGTGGAGCACCACAATACCGACCTTTGGAACCGTTCCGCTCCGATCGATGGCACTTGGGGAATGTGGCCGACAGGTTCGGGCTGGCTTACGACGCATCTCTGGGAACATTATCTGTACAACCCGGATAAGGAATACCTCAAGGATGTTTACCCGACCATGAAGGGTGCCGCTTTATTTTATCTGAACAGCCTCGTTGAAGAACCGGTGAGCGGCAAGAAGTACCTAGTGACGGCCCCGAGCGATTCTCCGGAAAACGACCACAGCGGCTACCACGTGTGCTTTGGCCCGACGATGGACAATCAGATTATCCGCGATGTGCTGAATTACACCATCGAGGCGGCGAAGGTTCTCGGAGTCGATGCCGATTTGCAGGCGCAGATGCAGGCCACGGTCAAACGACTTCCTCCCACGAGAACGGGGAAGTACGGCCAGATTATGGAATGGTTCGATGACTGGGACGACCCGACCAACCACAATCGCCACATTTCTCACCTTTACGGCCTTTTCCCGAGTGCTCAGATAAACCACGAGGAAACTCCTGACCTGATCAAGGGTGCGGGGGTTACATTGGAACAGCGCGGCGACGATGCGACGGGTTGGTCTCTCGCGTGGAAAATCAACTTCTGGGCGCGTATGCACGATGGCGATCACGCATACAAGATGATCCGTATGCTCTTGACTCCGAGCAAGACCTACAACAACCTTTTCGATGCGCATCCGCCGTTCCAGATTGACGGTAACTTCGGCGCAGTTTCCGGTGTGAATGAAATGCTCATGCAGAGCCACAACGGAAAGATCCGCATTCTTCCGGCGCTTCCGTCGCAGTGGAAGGACGGTTCCATTACAGGAATTCGCGCCCGCGGCGGATTCACCGTCGATTCCATGGCGTGGAAGGGCGGCGCCCTCGCTTACCTTGTCATTAGCGCTACGAACAAGGAACTCCTGAATGTGGAATACAAGGGTAACTCCGCAAGCTTTATTGCTGCAGCGGGTGCAAAGTACGAATTCGACGCAAACCTGAAGATTACGAATCAGCCGTTCGAGGCGGTAACGCTCCCTGCAAAGATTGAAGCGGAAGACTATTCCGGAATGGACGGCGTGCAGGTGGAACCCGACGAAAGCGGCAACCTGAATGTGGGCTGGATCAACGATGGCGACTACACCGAATACCGCGTGAAGGTGCCTGTGGCGGGAATGTACAAGTTGACTGCTCGTGTGGCTTCTGATGCCGAAGAAAAGTCAACGATTACGGTGGTTGATTCTATGGGCAAGGCGCTTGCGACTCTTACGGTGGATTCCGCCAAGACGAATGGCTGGAACGACTGGTACGAAACTTCTACGACAGTCAAACTTGAAAAGGGAGAGCAGACGCTCCGTTTCAATTACTCCGGCGAAAGCAACTTCCTCATGAACGTGGACTGGTTCAATTTCGAAAGCGACCCGTCGTTTATTCCGACTGAAACTCCGGTGGCAAGCCGTGCGTTTGAAGTGCGCGCCGTGTCGATGTCCCGCGCCTCGGTCGCTCTTATGGTTCACGCCGAAAGCGATTTCGAAGCCCGCCTCTACAATGTGAACGGCCACCTCGTCGATATCCGCCGCGGCTCGGGCAATGCCCTCGTAGAATTCGGCTGTAACGGAAGCCTTCCGCAGGGCAGTTACATCGCCGTGGTCATGAGTGGCAGGCAGCAGAAGACTCTCCGCTTCCGCGCGTTCTAGCATCTACCCCGGACCAGCCCGGGGTGACTTTTTCTTGCGACTCAATCATATTCCTTGCTACAAAAAAGGCGGCCTTGTCGGTCGCCTCATTTCATTATAAACAGAATAAATTACTTGATGGTGTACAAGTGCCATTTCCATTGGATGTCGGCACTTTCCAGGGAAGTCTTTTCGCTCTTGGAATTGTCTTCCTTGACCCATCCGAGGTTCTTGACTTCGATGCAGTTCTTTTCGTCCAGCAAGTCCTCGTCGTCATAGTATTCGTCCTGCTCGATCTTGTCGCGCAATACGGGGCAAATCTTCATACCGTCAATACCGCGAGGCAGCTGGATTGCGATATTCTTTTCACCAGTCCATTCCTTGATATCGGTTGTGTCGAGGGCGAGAGCCGAGAGAGGTTCGTATTCCGAGGGCTCCTGTTCGATATAGGTCTTGATTAAAAAGCGAACTTCAGGCTTGATGGACTTGGCGGTACGCTTGTAACTTGTCAGCGAGACGGAAAGCATCTTGTTGGTCCGCAGGTAGTTAATCTTCGGATCGTTGCCGTCACCGATATAGGTTCCCTTGTCGTTGTAGTTGATGCTGTCACGAACCATTGTGATGACGGTCTTCATGCTGAGGGCGTTGTCACCCGCGTCCTTGACATACTGGTCAATAAAGGTGTCGCAACGTTCCTTGTTGTTTTCCACAAAACCGCGAGTGTTGTCGTAACATTCGTAGTAGTCCGATTCGTCCAGCTTTTGGGCGATGCTGTCAAGGGCGACCTTGTAGTCCCAATGGAATTTGGCATCGGCCTTGTTCTCGATCTCGATGGGGTTCTCGCTTCCGCATGCGCCAAAATAGAGCGCGGCGGTTGCGGCTAACGGTAATACGATTTTTTTCAACATGTTCTGTGTCATAAAAATACTCCGATTACCTGATGCTGAAGTCGAGGAGCAGACGCCAAGAGAAGTTGGAGTCGTGACCTAAGTGATGGTACCTGTGGTTGTCGCTCGTCGCGCCACCGATACCGTAAACCTGGAATTCCACCGAAATGAGCCTGCTTTCGATACCTGCTCCGAGCCATGCGCTGGTTTCCCAGTCCTTGATGCCGAAACTCTTGTTGGTCTGGTGGCTTTCGTACAGGGGAAACGGGTTGTCGCCGTACTTGGTGATTCTTTCCAGTTCCTCTGCAGAGGCGTCGCCGAACGATTCAAGGTACAGGCGGTTTTCGGTATCGACCATTTCGTAGATAGGCTTGGTGATGTCGACTGTCGCACTCAAGAAGATAAATGCTGTCGTCTGCTTGATATGGTGCCCCAGTTTCAGGGTGAGCGGAAGGTCGGCGGCAAAGTTGTGGTACTTACGGTCTACGTTGTGGACTGTTTCGTAGGGCGTGCCGTCAGAAGTTTTCCCTTTAATATGATCTTTGTCGAAATTCCAGCGGGAATAGCGGTAGTTGGCACCGAGCCTTCCCTGGAAACCGAGATAGTGGCCGAAGTAGCGGCGGTAGAAATAGTAAAGGCCGACTCCGGAACCCCATACGGCGTCTTCTTCCATGTGACCGTATCTCTTATCCTGGAAGTTGGCGTCCATGACGGTCAGACCGTGGTGAAGCGTCCTGGAGCGTTTCTTGGCGGATGCCTTGACTTTCGCCTGATATTCGGCATAAGTAATCTTATTGCGGGGCTTGACCTTGGCCGTATCAGCTTCGGTTGCTGTAGAATCGGCAACTTGCACGCTATCGGTAGCGGCGCTGTCGGCAACGGCGGTTGTGTCGGCGGGCCGTTTCGCTTCAGTGGAATCGCTTGGTGCGGGGGTGGCTGTGGCGTTCGGGTCGACCGTTGTCGGGGTGGAATCCCAATCGGCGGCTTCCGTGGCGGCCGAATCCTGGGGTGTCGGCGCAGACTCCGGTGCGGCTTCCTGTGCAAAACCGATGACCGCGAACAGACTGCAGGTTGTCAAAATCTTGCGAAAAATGCTCATAATCGTTTACCCAACTCCTGTAAAAGAGTTCCAATTACAAAAAATAAGTAAAAAATAGGTCTTGCGCAAAAAAAAATTAAAAAAAATGAACTTTATGTAAAAAAATAGTTAGTTTTATGCGAAGAAGGAGATTTTGAGTCTTCCTTGTTTTTGTTGAACGGAAAAATGAGTGCAAGAGGATAATTATGAAAACCGGCAAGATTTCTCTCGTTAGAATGCTTTCCCTGCTTGTCCTTTTATTGGGTTTTCAGTCTGCGTGGGCAGATGTTTGGGATGGTGTAACCAAGACTCCTGCCAAAAAGGAAAAAATCGATGGCAAGGACTTTTTCCTGATTGAATCGGCGGCCAACCTGGCGTGGTTTTCGGATACCGTGAATTCATTGAATGGCAGCGTGGGATTGAATGCCAAAGTGGTGGCGAACTATATTGACATGAACCACAAGCCCTTTGTTCCTATTGCCGCCGGTAAAGGCGATAGAAACTATAAAGGTACATTTGACGGTAACCACGTGGTTATCAGGAATTTGAACATTAGCAGTGACCATATTTCTAGTATTAATAGAGATTATGGACAGAATATTGCCTTTATTGCAGCCTTAAATGGTGGAACCGTAAAAGATGTGGTTCTAGACAGCGTATACATCAAGGCCACGACCGATATTGGATCGATTCTTAAAGGGGATAACAATAAAATCAGTGTGGGTACTGTTGTCGCCTGGCAGAAGACAGGAACGGTCGAAGGCTGCTATGCATCGGGTATTATCTATAACAGCGGTAAGGGCCAGGCTGTCGGCGGCATTGTCGGCAACGCAGATGCGGGAACCATTAAGAACAACCTAAGTATCATCTCGATTCAGATATCAGGAAGCGAAGCCTATGTGGGAGGTATCATCGGTCAGGCAAAGAACGATGTCAAAATAGAATCGTGCGTTTATGATGGTGGTAAGTTTATCAACGATTCCATTGCCCGAGATGGAGGCGTAATCGGTTTCCGTTACGAAGGAAATACGACGCTTGTAAAGAACTCCTATTATGACGAGAACGATGTGGATAAGGGCGTCGCTCTGGGATCTTCAGACGGAGTTTTTTCTGCATCTGTTCTAAATGAGAATCAAATTGCCTGTATCTTGAACGAAGGCGAATGGGATGGTTCGAGCTGCTCTAAAGAGGGTGTGTGGTCTACGGGTAACCACATTACCAACCAGGGTGTTTCGAAAAACGACAAGAATGAAACCATTTTCACGATTAAGTTCAATGCTAATGGCGGTAAATTCCCGGAAGGTGCAAAAACGGTCAAGTACCTTCGTTTTGGTGAGTTGGTGACAAGTGCCGAAATTACGACTCCGATTTATGAGGGCGACAGCATTTTTGGGGATGGTCCTTGGATCCAGCCGCGACAGCTCCGGTGACATCAAACGTTATCGATACGGTTTATGGTCAAGGTACGGTTTATGCGGTTTGGAAAAAGGCAGTCGAAGTTTCCTTCGACTATAACAACGATGTGAATTCGACCGTTGTCGTGAAGAAAATAGGCTTGGGAGACTCAATCGTTGCGGTTGCCGCTCCGGCTGCTTATATTGATGCTTCTAGCGATATGTACTATTTTACGGGGTGGGCAAAAACCAAGACGGCAACGGAACCTTTGGCTCAGTTGGGCGTTGCTGATGAGGGCTTGACTTATTATGCCGTTTGGTCGACCAATGCGACCTATACCGTTGCTTTTGATGAACAGGGAAAAGGCGCGGAATTGCAGTCCCAGCAGATTAAAAAGAACGGCAAGGCGGTAAAGCCGGAACCGACTGCGAACGGTTATACCTTTGGAGGATGGTTTACCGAAGCCGCTTGCCAGAACGCTTTTGACTTTGAAACAGCTATTACGAAAGACATTACCTTGTACGCCAAGTGGAATCTGGAATCCTACGCCATCACCTACAAGATGGACGGTGGCGAAAACAGCGAGTCGAATCCCGGCAATTATACGATTGAAAGCGAAACGATCGTTCTGGACTCTGCGAAGGAAAGAAACGGCTACCTGTTCGACGGTTGGTATTACGATGCCGAATATACCCAGTTGGCAACCCAGATTTCAGCAGGTTCATTCGGTGCGGTTACTTTGTATGCGAAATGGACTCCGAAACAGTACGAAGTGATTTATTCCGCAGGTGCTCGTGGCATGGGTTCTGTGGAAATTGATTACAAAACCCATGGCGATACGTTAGTGCTTTCCTCGGACAAGTATTCCTACTATAACGAAAATTACAGGGTCAGTTTCCTTCACGATGGATGGGCCTTAACCGAAGGGGGAGCTAAGGAATATGAATTTGGTGGCAAGTATGGAAACGATGCGGACTTGATGCTGTATCCGTATTGGTCTAAACTTGTTAAGGTCCATTATGGATCTGAAGACAAGGATACCTTGTGGGTGAATGTGGGCGACGTAGAATCGGATTCGTTGGTGAGCAATGCCATTAGTGAGGCTTTGCTGTCTCATGAGCCTGCGATTGACTTGCCGACTAAGGACAATACGGACAGGGTTCTGTATTCCTTGAAATGGGTGTCTGATTCGCTAGCCGTGTACGAACCGTTCTTTGAAGAAACGGCGCGACCGAAAGAAATTGTCGTTGCTTATGGAACCGGAGCGAAGGATACCATTCATATTAACATTAAGGATTCCAAGTTTAAGACGGATGAAGAACTGCAGAAGCTGATCAAGGATGCCTTTGCAAGTCATGATCCCGTCATTCCGCTTCCGACCAAGGCTGCCGATTCTCTGTATGAATACGAATTTGCAAAGTTTGTTCTAAATGCCGAGACGGGCGTTTACGAACCGCTATTTGTGAAGGTCGGGAACCTTTTGTTCAAGATAAACTTCCATTTGCCTGCAGGTGCTGAATTGGTTGAGGATTTTGCGGGATATAAATATGGTGAGGTGACGAAATTGCCTGTTGCCGTTATGGAGGCGGATACGACTTGGGTATTCAAAGGCTGGTATACAAAGGCCAAGGGCCGCGGCGACCGCGTGAGAGCGATGCGCGAAACGGATTATGGCAACAAGAGTCTGTATCCGCTGTTCCAGAAGACGGTTCGCTACGATGCCAACGGTATTAAGGGTGAAATTGAGGTCATCTATACAGACCGTGCCGATGTGACGATTGCCCGTGCGCTTGACGATGTAATTCCGGCGAACTACACCAAGGGCAAGGTAACTTTCGCCTTTGACAAATGGGTGCTGAGGGATGGCGTGTATACGGCAACCTTCAAAGAAGTTGGAACCCGTTTCAATGTGTATGCGAGTGCTCGCGGATTTACTATCGAAGAGGCTAAGCTTGGCGCTCGCTTGATGGTTCTCGATGTGAATGGTCGTGTCGTGAAACGCGGCGTCATTTCGAATGGGTCTCAGCGTGTGGAAGTTCCCGAATCCGGCAGCTATACGGTTCGCGTGGGCAAGGACGCTGCTCAGGTGAATGTGAAGTAGCGGTTGCGCCGTCATTAACGGCCTCTGCCTTTTCAAGTCTTCCGGGGCCATGAAGTGGTGACGGCGGACAGCACTTGGCAAGTGGACGCCTTTGGCGTCCGCAATTTCGGCTCAACCATGCCAGAATGTAAACATTCCGTCGCGGCGTTCGCCTTATATGCTTTTGTTGACTTAGTGCGCGTGGTCCCCGAATGGGAAAGATCCTGACGGAACATTACTCGGTGATAGAAATGTTCAATCGGTGCACCTTGTAGTGCATGACTCTCGGCGAAATACTTAAATCGCGTGCGGCAGCAGACATGTTGCCGCCGTTTCTTTTTAAGGCCTCGCTCAGGATTTCTTTTTCGTAGGTGTCCATGAGAGTCGAGAGCGGCGCAATCTTGTTCGGGAGCATGGGCTTGCGGGCCGATTCGTCGGTCTGCAAGGTGGGCGGCAGGTTGTGCGAATGGATGCAGTCGTCGCTGGTGGCGAGGGCTGCGCGCTCGATGCAGTTCTCGAGCTCTTGCACGTTGCCTGGCCAATGGTAACTCATGAGCATGTTGATCGCGGGCGTCGAGAGTCGCACCACATGCGTGCCGTACTTGAGATTCACTTGCGAAATAAAATGTTCTGCCAAAAGTAGAATGTCGCTTTTGCGCTGCGCCAAGTCGGGGAGCGTTATCTGCACGATGTTCAGGCGGTAGAATAAGTCTTCGCGGAAAAGCTTCTGCAGCATCATATCTTCGAGATTCTTGCTCGATGCGGCAATCAGGCGCACGTCGCTATGCAGGTGGATGTTGCCTCCTTGGCGGTAAAAGCTTTGGTCTTGCATGAACCGCAGCAGAATCTCCTGGCTTTTCGGGCTGAGTGCCGAGACGTCGTCCAGAAAGAGTGTGCCGCCATTTGCAATTTCGGCTTTGCCCAGGTGTCGGCTGCTTGCGCCGATGAAGGCCCCGCGTTCGTAGCCAAAGAGTTCACTTTCGAAAGTATTTGCGGGGTTGCCGAAGCCTTCGCTCAAGTTTGCGCAGCCCATCACGACAAAGGGGTGTTCCTTGCGCGCGGAAAGTTCTGCGATGGTGTGGGCCGTGAGTTCCTTGCCCGTGCCGTCGTTGCCGTAGATAAGCACCTGTGCGTCGTTCTTGGCGCACTTCTTAATTTGCTTGTAGACCTCGCGCATTTCGCCGCTGTTGCCGACCATTTTGCCGGGCTTTTCGTCGATAATGTCGCGTAGCTCGCGGATCTCCGCTTTCAGCTTCTCTATTTCTTCAGCATCGTTCAATTTGTCATCCTGAGCGTAGAGGCGTAGCCTCGGAGTCGAAGGATCTCCCTTTGCTCATACAACGCCTTACTTGTTTTACAATAATGTAATAATATACCTTAATTATACAATATTGTAAAACATTTTGTTTCAAAACCTGTAAATTTTGGGTGCCAACCCCAGTTTTTATTCCTAATTTCTTCCGAAAACGGTGATTGCGCAACAAGTGCGCGATGACAATGCATAAAAAATGAGGTTCAAAATGAGCGTAAGCTACCGCAAAAAGACCATCAACGAAATCGCAAAGGCCCCTACCGCGCCCGTCAAGCCGGCCGGTCCGGTGAATGTGGATTTCTACGGCGAAGACGTGTTCAACATCGACGCCATGCGCGAATACTTGCCCAAGGATGTCTGCGAAAAGCTGATTGCAACCATTAACGAAGGTGCCGCCCTCGATCCGAGTATCGCAGGCGATGTGGCCCACGCCATGAAGAAGTGGGCGATGGACCGCGGTGCCACGCACTTTACCCACTGGTTCCAGCCGCTCACCGGTTCCACAGCCGAAAAGCATGACTCCTTCCTTGAACCTGACGGTTGCCGCGCCATTATGGCCTTTAGCGGCAAGAACCTGATTGTCGGCGAACCGGACGCTTCTAGCTTCCCGAGCGGGGGACTCCGTTCCACGTTTGAAGCCCGCGGCTATACCGCCTGGGATCCGACCAGCCCGGCATTCCTCAAGCGTCACGGCAACGGGGCTACGCTCTGCATTCCGACGGCGTTCTGCAGCTACACCGGTGAAGCGCTCGACAAGAAGACTCCGCTTCTGCGCAGTTTGCAAGCTCTTTCTAAATCTACCCGCCGCCTTATGACCTGCTTCAAGGCGGGTCCCAAGAAGACGACGGTCACGCTCGGTGCCGAACAGGAATACTTCCTGATCGACAAGCGCTTTTACCTGCAACGCCCGGACCTGTACCAGGCAGGCCGCACGCTGTTCGGTGCCGCACCCGCGAAGCACCAACAGATGGATGACCACTACTTCGGTAGCATCCCGGCTCGCATTCTGAACTTCATGAACGAAGTGGAAATCGAACTTTGGAAGCTCGGCATTCCGGCGAAGACCCGCCACAACGAAGTTGCGCCTGCCCAGTTCGAACTGGCCCCGATGTTCGAAGAAGTGAACCTCGCTTGCGACCACAATATGCAAATCATGGAAGTGCTCCGCAATGTGGCCGACAAGAATGGTCTCGTTTGCTTGCTCCACGAAAAGCCTTTCGCTGGCGTGAACGGTTCCGGCAAACACAACAACTGGTCCGTGTCTTACGGTAAGGGTAACTTGCTCAATCCGGGTAAGGACCCGCACCAGAACGCCGTGTTCCTCACCACGCTCTGCGCCATCATTTACGCTGTCGACACCCACGCTGACTTGCTCCGCATGACGACTGCTGGCGCCGGCAACGACCATCGCCTCGGTGCAAACGAAGCTCCTCCGGCAATCGTTTCCATGTTCCTCGGCGACCAGCTCATGGACGTCATCGAACAGATCGAACAAGGCGTGCCCAAGTCAAGCAAGCAAGCCGGTGCACTCCGCATCGGTGCCGACATGCTCCCGGCCCTCCCGCGCGACGCCACCGACCGCAACAGAACTTCTCCGTTCGCCTTCACCGGCAACAAGTTCGAATTCCGTGCACCGGGTAGTAGCCAGAGCTGCTCCGAACCGAACGTGGTTCTGAACACCATCGTGGCCGAAGCGTTCGACATGATTTCGGAACAGCTCGAAAAGCTCGACGAAAAGAACTTCCACACGGGCCTGCAAAAGATTTTGCAGAAGATCGTGAAGGAACACAAGCGCGTGATTTTCAACGGCAACGGCTACACCGATGAATGGGTTGCCGAAGCTGAACGCCGCGGCCTTCCGAACATCCGCACTTCTGTGGAAGCCCTCAAGGCTTTGACCAAGGAAGAAAATATTCAGTTGTTCGAAAAGTATGGCGTCATGAACCGCCGCGAAATGGAGTCCCGCTACGAAATCAACGTCGAAGATTTCCACAAGCGCATCCACATCGAAGGCGAAGTCTGCCGCGACATGGCCAAAAACATCATCTTGCCGAAGGTCGTCGAGGCTTACTCTAGCGCCCTCAAGACAAACGAGATGGCTTTGAACCAGGGCTTCCCCGGCGTCGATGCCTACGTGAAGTCTCTGGGTGAAGGCGTCAAGAACTTGAGTGCCGCCATCGCAACGATGGAAGAAAGTCTGAACGGCCTGCACGAAGGCATTCTCGATGCGATGGCCGCATTGCGCAAGGTTGTCGATGGCCTCGAAAAGGTGGTGCCCGACGAAATGTGGCCTCTGCCGAAGTATAGGGAGATGTTGTTTATATACTAATAAACAGCATCGGCCGCACGTCGCAGGTGTGCGGCCAAATGTCCGTTTATATACTAAACGACATCAGCCGAGCGTCAAAGGTGCTCGGCTCAATGCCATTTCATCTACTAAGATGAAAAGCATGGGCTTCCCAAGCCTGTGCTGAGCTTGTTGAAGCAAAAGTGAAAATTTTAAAGAAAACGGGCGGCTGTACAAAAGTCGCCCGTTTTAGAATTTTGCTAAGGGTTTGTTTTAGGAAAGCGTTGCCTTGATGGTGAGAATGTCAGATTCGGTCAAACCGGTGAATTCGATGATTTCCTCGATCGGCTTGTTCTTTTCAAGCATTTTCTTTGCCATTTCACGAGCTTTGGCGTCGGCACCTTCAGCGCGGCCCTCCGCACGTCCCTCTTCGCGACCTTCAGCACGTCCTTCCTCAAGGCCTTCCGCACGGGCATGCTTCTTTTCCACGTAGAGTTCGTATTCACGGTCGCTCATCTTCATAGCCTCGCTTACAAGAAATTCTTCCGTAAATTTACTCAATTCGGCCTTCTTCTGCAAGAGGGCGAACTGCGACCCCTCCGGAACGGGGACGG